>CANNUR010000167.1 GCA_947523045.1 uncultured Prosthecobacter sp. | reverse complement strand
GGCGGCACCCGAACTGGCGCAGGAGGCGTCGTACTTGGCGGCGTCGGCAAGGATCTCGAGTTTGCGCAGCAGCTCCATGGAGTGTGTTCTTATGAACATACATAATACGCGCCGCAGGCCGGGCGCGCGAGTTTTTTCGCATGGAAGTGGCATCGGTTTTCCACCGATGCTGCTGCGGTTGCAAACCGCAGCCACGATTCAGCCGAGCGTGTCGAGAATCGCCAGGCACAGGGCCCCGACCATGCGGTCGAGCTCGGCTTCGCTGACGCAGAGCGGTGGCATGAGCACGAGGGTGTCGAGGATGGGTCGGGTGAGCAGGCCGTGGCGACGCGCGGCGAGGCAGACAGCGGCGCCGGTGCGCTGGTCGGGCGGGAAGGGGCCGAGGTCGATGCCGGCGATCAGGCCGCACTGGCGGATCGCCTGCACGCTCGGCAGCGCGCGCAGGGATTCGAGCTGTTGGCCCAGCCGGGCGATTTTCGCCGGCAGCCTTTCGAGCACGCGCTCCTCGCGGAAGATCCGCAGACTGGCCAGGGCGGCCGCGCAGCCGAGCTGACTGCCGGTGTAGCTGTGGCCATAATAAAAGGTGTTCTCGCGACCGAGGAAGCCGGCAAAGATCCTCTCGGTGGTGAGGGTGGCCGCCATCGGCAGCAGGCCGCCGGTGAGGCCCTTGGCGAGGCAGAGAAAGTCGGGCACGACCTCCTCGTGCTCGCAAGCGAACATCCGGCCGGTGCGACCAAACCCCGTCATCACCTCGTCGAGGATGAGCAGCACGTCGTGGCGGTCGCACCAGTCGCGCAGGCCGCGCAGCATGCCGGCCGGCCACAGGCGCATGCCGGCGCTGCCCTGGATGAGCGGTTCGACAATGACCGCCGCCAGCGTGGCGATCTCGTCCGCGCCGAGCTTTTCCAGGGCCTCCAGACTGGGCGCGCGGCGCGTGCGGTAGCCGAAGTCGTTGGCGCTGCCCTTGAACAGCGGGATGCCGCCGACGCTGGCCGCGCCGAGGCTGTCGCCATGGTAGGCGCGGTCGAAGGCGAGGATCGTGTCGCGCTCGGGCCGGCCCTGCTGGCGCCAGAACTGCAGGGCCATGCGCAGGGCGCATTCGATCGCCGTGCTGCCGTCGTCGGAATAAAACACGCGGCTGAGGGTGTCGGGTGGAAACAGCGCTGTCAGTTCCGCGGCGAGACGGATCGCCGGTTCATGGCTGAAGCCGAGGAAGGAGGTGTGGGCGACGCGGTCGAGCTGGGCGTGCAGGGCTTCGAGCAGGACCGGGTGGCCGTGGCCGTGCAGGTTCGTCCAGATCGAACTGTTGCCGTCGAGGTACTCGCGGCCGTGCTGGTCGCGCAGCACGCAGCCATGGGCGCTGTTGAGCAGCAGCGGTTCGTGCTCCGGCGCGCACCAGTCCGCCATCGGCGTGAAGGGATGCCAGAGGTGGCGTTTTTCCAGGGCGATCAGATCATCGGACACAGCGCGAATGAGGCTGTACCCGCGCCGGATGCAACCCCGGTCTGAGGGGGGCGTGCTTTTGCTGGTGGGCGAGTCCGGAACCGCGCTTGCCGTCCTGGAGTGCTCCAGTCCTCTGGAGCTCTGGGGAACCCGGGTGGCTGGGCGCTTGTGAGAAACGGAGCGAGGGGAGTTTAAAGTTTCATGTTGGATCCCTTCGTGATCTTCGTGCCATTCGTGGTTCCCATCAGCGGTTCACCAGGCTTGGGTTCTGCGCGTGGGGTGGGGTCACACGGATGAGCGAAAGCGGCGCAGAAGCGCCGCAGTCCAAGGCGCTGCGCGCAGATCGTGGGTCTGCAACATTGAGGGTGGCTCCATGCCCAGCAAGCCCGCGCCCCGCCTTCACCGCCCGAGCGAAGCCAAATAAGCCACGAGATCGCGCAGTTCCTCGCGGGTCATGTTGACGATCAGGCCCTCGGGCATGAGCGAGCCCGACTCCTGGTGTTCCTTGACCTCGGCGATGGCGAGTCGGCTGACCTGGCCGCTGCCAAGGTCCTTCAACTGCAGCTCACCGCCGCTCTCGCTGACCTTGTAGCCCTGCAGGCGGCGACCGTCCTTCAACGTCACGCTGGTGGCGACGTAGCCCTCCTTGATCTGGCGACCCGGCCAGACGACGGCTTCGATGAGCAGTTCCACCGGCACCCCGCGGCCGACCGCGTCGAGTTCGGGACCGATGATGCCGCCCTGGCCGCCGATCTGGTGGCAGGCGGTGCAGGCGAAGAGCGGCTGCTGGAAGACGGCGCGGCCCTTCTCGGCATTGCCAGCCGACTTCACTTCCGCAGCCAGTGCGGTCACCCAGGCGGGATCATAGGCCGGTTGGACATTCTTGGCGCCGAGGATCTTGCCGAGCACCGCCAGCAACGCGGCATCGCTCTGGCCGGCGGCGGTGAGGACGGCCTGGACGCGACCGGCGGTTTCCTTCGAACAGGGTTGGGCTTCCAGTGCCTTGGCCAGCGCCTGCGTCGCGGCAGGTCGGGCGAGCAGGGGCGTGAGCGAGGCGATGAGCGAGGCTTCATCGTGGGCGGCAAGGCCATCGAGCAGGGCCGCGGCTTCACTGCCGGCGCGGGCGGGCTGCACCTCGGCGAGCGCGCCGAGGGCCGCGACCCGGATGAGCCAGTTTTCCTGAGAATCCTGCAGCCAGCCGATGAAACGCTCGGGCGCTTCGCCGAGCCGGGCCAGGGCGCGGATGGCCGCCGTGCGCACCGGATAGCTCTTCATCGTGACACCGGCCGCGAGGTCGCGGATGGCGGGCGCCGCCGACTGCAAACGCCAGACGGCAGCCAGTTCGCAGGCGGCGACGCGACGGTCTTCGGAGGCACTGGCGAGCAGTTGCTGGATCTGCGGCAGCGCACCCTCCGGTGCCTGGGCCTTCGCCTGCGCCGCCAGCACGATTTTCAGCGTGTTCAGCACCGCGATGTCCTGCATGCCGGCCTCCAGCGCCCGCCGCTGATCCTCGACGCCACCCTTGCGAATGAGAATGCCATGCAGGGCCAGGCGGGTCGGCGCAGACAGGCCATCGCGACCCAGCATCGTGCGGGCGGCATCGAGCAGCTCGCGGCTGCCGTCCTTTTCCACGAGGTAACTCAGGTGCGCTGGCGGCAGGGCGGCGAGGAAAGCGTCCAGGGTGTCCTGCTGTTTCCACTGCGGCGCCGTGGCATGCACCGTCAGCCAGAGCGCACGATCGAGGAAACTGTCCATCGGCGCGTCGAGCGCCTTCAGGGCCGTGCGCAGGGCGTCGGCTGACTTCAGCTTGGCGAGCGCGACAATGGCTTCCAAACGCACCCGCGGCTGGGGATCGACGATGGCCCGGGCGAGCAGGTCGAGGCTTTCCGGCAGGCCAGACGAGCCGATGGCATGCACCGCGCGCTCACGCCGCGCCGCGTCTGGCGCTTCCATTTCACGACGCAGCAGGTCGATCTCCGGCAGCTCGGCGGCGGTTTGGAGCAGCAGGGCCGTGGCCGAGTCGGCAGCCTTTGCCTCGGCGAGATCTGGGCTCGCGCGCAGCAGTCGCCACGCCTGATAAGCCGTCCAGCGATCGGTGCTGCCGAGCTGTTCCACCTGCCCCTGCGCCGTCGTGGCGATCTTCGGCTTCGCTAGAAGCGGCCGCCCCTTCGCCGTCACGCGCCAGATGCGGCCGTGCTGTTTGTCGCGGTTCGGGTGGCGGAAGCTGGCCTGGTAGTGGCCGATGATCGGGTTGTACCAGTCGGCGATGTACAGCGCGCCATCGGGACCGAAGCGCACGTCCACGGGGCGGAAGGCGACGTTGTCGCTGGTGATGAGCGGCGTCTGTTCGACCGCCTCAAAGCCGCTGGGGTTGTCCTTGTCGTCGATCAGCCTGTGCCGGTAGATGGCGTTCTCGAAGAAGCCGCCGGTGACGATCTCGCCCTGCATGGCTTCGGGCCAGTGGGCGTTGCCGGGGATGTCGACCCCGCAGAACTTGCGCAGGCCGGCGGTCTTGATGATCTGGCCGCTGTGGGGCAGCATGAACCGGCTTAACAAAAAGTAGGGCAGGCCGGCCGCCTCGCCCTTGCCGCCCGCCTGCTCCAGCGGGATCTCCGGCACGCTGACCTCCATCGGCCGCGCCCAGAACATGCCGGCCGCGCCCGCCACCTGGATGGGTTGCCCCTCCTTGGTGAAGGCCGTGCCCCAGGGGTTGAGCGGCATGCCGGTCGGGTAGGCCTCCAGGCGACCGCTGCGCGGCCACCAGCGCCAGAAGCCGGCCCCGTAGAGCTGCACCACCCCGTGCGCAGTGACGACCCGCGAGTAGCAGTGCAGGCCCTGGTGCATGACCAGGGCGCCATCGGGCGACCAAATGAAGCTGTTGAGGTTTTGATGGGTGTCGCCGGTGCCGAAACCGCTGAAGATCGTCTCGCGACGGTCGGCGCGGTCATCGCCATCGGTGTCGGTCAGGCGCAGCAGTTTTTCGCCTTCACCGACGATGAGTTCGCCCGGTCCGCCGAGTTCCATGCCCATCGGCATGCGCAGGCCGTCGGCCCAGACCGTGCGCTTGTCGGCACGGCCGTCGCCGTCGGTATCCTCGAGGATAATGACCTTGTCGTTGGCCGGTTCGTCCGGCGCCGGCTGCGGGTAGGCGGAGGTCTGCAGGCACCAGAGGCGACCCCTCTCATCCCAGCGGATGACGAGGGCGTTGGCGATGCCATCGGTCTCATCGGCGAACAGGTTGACGGCAAAGCCGTCAAGCACCTTGAACGAGGCCAGCTCTGCTGCCGGCGAGTGGTCCGCCGGCGGTTCACCGACCGAGATCGGTTTTTTGTAGGGGTCCTGGGCGGAGAGCGGAGAGCTCAGAGCGAAGAGGCAGGCAAGAAGCCCCCATCTGTAGCCGGGGGCAGTGACCCCGGGTAGGTTGGATTCGCCAAACACGGCGAAACCCTGCCGCCCCGCAGTCGAGCCTCTGGCTCTGCGCTCGCACAGCTTTTCAAGCTTTCGGCTCTTGGCTCTGCGCTCCCTCATGGCACTTTCCTTTCCTCGGCCAGTTTCCATAGTTCGTTCTCCTTGTCGGCGATGAGTTTCTGATAGCGCTCGAGTTCCGCCGGGAACCAGCGCAGTTGCGGATTCAAATGATCGCGGCTGCTCGGCTGGGCGGTGCGGTCGCCGTGCAAAAACGCCCAGTTGTCGGGTCGCCAGTACTGATGCCAGAGGCGGTTCTTCGCGCGCACCGCGGTGCGCAGGGGTTCGAGTCCCGTGGCATCGCGCAACCCGGCCTGGGCGAGCAGGCGCAGGGCGAGTTCGCCGGCACCAGCTTCGGTGAGGTTGACGCCGTCGCGGGTCAGGGGCGCGGCCGGTTGCCAGTTGGTGCCAAGACCGAGGAAGAGGGCCCCATGCTTCTCCGCCAGCCGGCGCAGGGCGGCGTTGTACAGCGCCAGGTGCGCGTTGCGCGCGCTCAGGTCGGGCAGCGGTTTCGGCTTGGCCTCAAACGGCGCCGCCTCGGCGACGATGAGTCGCGGGGTGACGGTTTGGACCTGGCCGAGCAGGCGGTCATAGGCGGCCTCGAAGTCCGCCACGCCGGCCGCGCCGCGCTCCAGGCATTCCTGGCGACCGAACATCAGCAGCACGGCGGTGGCGCCGCAGCGGCGCAGTTGCAGCGGCAGGTCGCCGAAGTTGAGCGGTCGATCCTGACGGAACACCGTGTCGGCCTCCCAGGCCAGATTGCGCAGGCGGGGCTGCTGAACGGCGAATGCCCGGACCAGCCCGGCCTCCAAACTGCCCTCCTCAACCACGGCGACCGCTTCATTGCCACCGAGCACAGCGATGACCTCGCCCGGCTGCAGTTCCAGTCGCCCCGCGAAGGGCGGGCGCTCCGCCGGCGGTGCGCCGAGACCCAACTGCAGGATCTGCGGCCGGCTCAGGGCACCGGCATGCAGACGGAGGTTGGCAAGACGCAGCGGTGCGGCGTGCACAAAGAGCGGTCGGTCGGCCAGCGACAGCTTGCCGGGTTTGAGGTTCGCCGAGGCCTGCTCGATGCCGTCGATCCACAGTCCGGACACGGCCTGCCGCGGGTCGCGGCGAAGGTTGAGCACGACGGTCGTCGACCGACCCAGGGGCAGCGGCGCGCTGGTCAGCCACTCGGGCTGGTCGGGCAACCGGACCTGCAGGGCACCCTCGGGCTGGAGAACCAGGGTCAGGGCGGGCCGAGCGTCTGCGCCCACAAGGGCCAGCACGTCGACGGGTGCATCGCCTGCGGGCGCGCGTTCGAACGTGAGTTCGAAGGCGAGTGCCAAATCCTGCAGCTCGCGCGGCGCGGTTGCCGGCAGCGCCAGGGACTCAGCCGAATCCGCAAGCTGCCAGGGACCCGGCCAAGCGGCGATTTGTAGTTGCTGTGGATCGGGCGAGGCCTCGTCACGGACGACCTGGGCCGAGGCCGCGCCAGCGATCAGCAGCCAGGCGACAAGGCCGGCGCGCAGGTCGGGCGGGCGACGACGGAGCGGAGACATTCGTCGGAAGGGAGAACACATGAGGGAGGAAGGCAGCGCACGCGCCGGCACTGTCAAACCTCGCCACTGCCGCGCATCTTGCGCAAACTTTGCTGGGCCGGCGGCGTGATTCCTGATAGTGCTGATCGTCGCATGAAACTCAAGCTCGACCTCGAAGCCTTCCGGGTGCCGGATGGCAAGCCCTTCCGGATCAAACAGGCCAAGACGCGGGTGGCGAAGGTGTACCGCGACGACGCCCACTACGAGGCGCTCATCAGCGAGTTCCGCGAGGAGATCGACGACCTGCAGCAGAAGATGTATGCGCAGAACCGCCACGGCCTGCTGCTCATCTTCCAGGCCATGG
>CANNUR010000166.1 GCA_947523045.1 uncultured Prosthecobacter sp. | reverse complement strand
GAACAAGGAACAAGGAACAAGGAACAAGGAACAAGGAACAAGGAACAAGGAACAAGGAACAAGGGTGCTATGCCCTGTCGGCATGAAAGCCATCGCGAAACGCTATTTCCGGCATCGTTCTGGCGCGCGCAGGATGGGGGTTCATGAATCCCGCCCAAATTGAAGACACGCTGAAGCTGGTTCTGGTCAGCTGGATCGTCATCATTGCCACGGCCTGGCTCATGGGGCGACTTTGCCGACGCATCGGCCAGCCTCCGGCGGTTGGTGAGATCGCCGCGGGCCTGCTGCTCGGGCCGTCCTTTCTGGGACTGTTCGCGCCCGAACTGGTGACGACCCTGTTCCCGCCGGAGGTCAAGGGGCCGCTGGCGCTGCTCGCCAAGATCGGCCTCCTGCTCATGCTCTTCCAGGTCGGCATGGAGTTCGATTTCTCGCACCTGCGCCAAAAATCGCGCGTCGTGGTGTTGTCCTCGCTCATGGGCATCCTGGGGCCGCTGGCCGGGGGGCTGGCGATTGCGCCCTGGCTGCACAGCACCTTCGCCCCCGACCTGCCCGAGTTCGGTTTCAAGCTCTTCGTCTGCATTGCCCTCGCCATCTCCGCCCTGCCGATCATGGGGCGCATCCTGCTGGAGATGAAGCTAGAGCGCACCGCCCTCGGCGCCACGGCGATCAGTGCCGCCGCCATCGACGATGCGGTGGGCTGGATCTTCCTCGGGGTCGCCACCGCCATCATCAAGCAGGGCGACAACTTCTCCTGGCTGCCCTTCCTCGGCCAAGTTGCTCTCATCGTGCTCTACTTCACCGTGCTGATGAAGGTCGTGGGTCCCTTGCTCATCCGTGCCTGGCGCCGGCAGTGTGAACGCCACGACACCGACACCTTCACGCCGGGGTATCTCGCCCTGCTGCTGTGCGCGCTCTTTGTGTCGTCGCTGATCACCAACAAGCTTGGCATCTTTGCCATCTTCGGCGCCTTTGCGCTCGGCGTCGCCCTGCACTCGGAGGCGTCGCTGGTGCAGGCTTGGCGCGCGCGCTTTGCCGACTTCGTCATCGTTGCCCTGGTGCCGATCTTCTTCACCAACACCGGTCTCAATACCCAGATCGGTTCCTTCGACAGCGTCACCGCCTGGATCGGTTGTGGTCTGGTCTGCCTGATCGCCGTGCTCGGCAAACTCGGTGGCTGCACCCTCGGCGCCCGCTGGGGGGGCGCGAGCTGGCGCGAGGGACTGTCGATCGGCGCCCTGATGAACACGCGGGCACTCATGGGTCTGATCGCCATCAGTGTCGGCAAGGACCTGGGCCTGCTCAACGATCAGCTCTTCACCATGTTCATCCTCATGTGCCTGATCACCACGGCCACCACCGGCCCCATGCTGCGCGCCTGGTTGCCGGCCGACCTGAAGAAGCTCGTGCCGCGGGATTGAATGCCCCGGTTCGAAGTGGCCCCTCTGATTCTTGCAGGCAGGGGAGAATAATCCTTTTGTTGACCCCGGGTTTTTTATAGGCTCGGCGCGGTTGCCATGAAAATCTTCGCCCTTGTCGGTCTCGGATGCCTGTCACTGTTCCTGTCAGCAACGGTTTCTCAGGCACAGACGAATGCCGAGGGTGGGTTGATGCTGCGTGGCTCCACATTTAACTTCTACAACGATCAAACGCTCGAGAAGGCGCATTACCGTGGCGAGGGCAGCAAGATCAGCCTCGGCAACAATGAGAAAGGCAGGGGCTCCCTCACCATCCAGCCCGGCACCACTCTTGAGGAATTTGTCATCAGCGCCAGCACCGGCACGGAGGTCACGATTCGAGGCGCATTGCTGCGACGTTGCCAGTTGTTGGGTCATGCCAAGAGCCGGTTCGTCCTTCAGGACTGTGTGCTGGACCATTGTGAGATCAACGGCAGCGGCGACCCCGAGATCGGGTTTCCGAGTGTCGAGATCTCGGAGTCGGTGCTGCATCAGTGCAGTTGGCTGAAGCCGCTCAACTGGCAGGGCTTGACGATGAAGCGCTGCACGATTCAAGGCATGCGCAACCCGGCCTTTTTGATGCGCACGGTGACCGGCTTTGGCAGCCAGCCCAAGGATCTGGCGCTGGCGCCGACCGTCACGCATTGCCGGTTCACCAACAGCCTGATTCCCGCGACGCTGTTGTTCACTGTGGGCGACTGTCTGTTTGAGGCCTGCGAGATGCATCCGCTGCCAACCGGCGCCGAAGAAGTGTCGCCGCCAACGGATTCGGATGTGCCCATTCGCATCGTTTGGCAGCAGGGTCAGCCTGGGCTGCCCGTGTTGCCGGCCAATACCGGCACGCGCCTGCTGCCACCGGAACAGGAGATGGCGCCGGGTGCGGTTTTGCAGGTGGAGGTCAGCGACGGTGCCGCGAGTGCCTCATCTCTCAACCTGTCCGACAAGATTCTGTATTATCGCGAGGTCATGCTCGGGGATAGGGCCGGTCCGAGATCGTCCATGAGTGGCAGCACCGGCAGTGTCGCAAGCGTCCCCACTGGGGGGAAGGTCATGGAGGTGAAAAGCAACCAGACCCAGGTCAAGGGCCTGCTCATCCAGCAGCTTGCCTCCGGAAGGGAGGCCGGCACTTCCAACCGCCTGACCCTCACCGTGGTGCCGGGCTATGGGAAGTTGAAATTCACCCAGAGTGTCGGGGAATCCATGACGACCGCCCTGCAGGCCGTGGAACGCTTTTTCCAGGCGCGCCACGGTCGCCTGCCCGCCAACAACGACTTTGTCATCTCCTTTGAGGACAAGTACTCCGGCAAGGACGGCCCTTCGGCCGCCGTCGCCTGCGCCCTGCTGGTCGAGGCCGTCGTCACCGGCAAGGCCTGGGACCCGGCCTTTGCGGTCACCGGCGACATGAATGAAGACGGCTCGGTGCAGCCGATCGGCGGCGTCGCCGCGAAGGTGCGAGGTGCCGCCAATGGCGGGGCGCAGATCGTCGCCATCCCCGCCAAGAACGAGGCCGCGCTGCTCGACACCCTGCTGATCGACGGACCCAATGCCCTCTGCCGGGCCGCGGTTTTCCGCATCGCCACCTTTGAGGAAGCCGCGACTCTCGCCAGCACCGAACGGCCGCCGGCGCTGCAGCAGGCGCTCGATGAGTTCAGGGTGGTGAGCGAGGTGCTGCAGCGTGATCCGCGCACGCAGACGGCGATTCTGCGGACGCCGCAGGCCGTGGCCCGCCTGACCGCCATTCTGGAGAAGGCGCCGAACTGCCTGTCGGCGCGGTACCTGTTGGCCTATGCCCAAGGGCGACTGCCGGCCGCGCTCAGCCTGTCCGGCTCGATCGAGCAAACCGATGCCAGCGGCATGGCCATCCTGCAGGCGATCCAGAAGGACCTCAATGCCTCGTCCTCGCTGCGGCCCGACGACGTCGGCGGCGCCATCAACCGCCTGCGCAACCTGCGGCCGCGCACCGATCGCCGGGTCTGGGCCTACCTCGACGCGCTCGTCAGCTACGGCGAGATCCTGCGCGGGGCCATCGTTAATCCGATCCGCAGCGGCGCCCGCGCTCAGGAGGTCAGCCAGCGCATCGACAGCGCGGTCGACCGTATCAACAGCTCGAAGCAGGCCCTCTTCGCCGATCCACAGGTCATTGAGGAACTGGGCCTGTAGGCGACGCCTCACCGGTGGCCGCCGCCTGTCGTGGCGGAAACAGCCGGTTCCAGGCACCGGCGAATTCCGGGATCGCCGCCAGCGCCTGGCGCGCGGCCTGACGGTTGGCCGGCTGGCTGAACAGCCAGCCCTCGGTGAAGAGCGACAGATTCCAACTGCCCTTGAGCCAGTTGACGGTTTCCTCGCCGCTGTCCGGATCCACCGCCAGGACATCGGCATGGTTGAGCGGCGTCAGGATGCCGGCCGTTTCCAGGTTTTCCAGCAGGACCGCCGCCGCCTCGGGCACGAGTCCGGCGACGAGGCCGGCATAGTGTGGCGTCACCACGCGACGACCGCCATCGCGTGCCGGATCGAGCCGGCCGCCGATGCCGTAGGCGAGGTAACCCTGGCCGTCCGGTGTCTCGGCGGCGCTCAGGCCAAAGAGACCGCGTTCGGCCAGGAAGCGGTTGGCATGCGCGGGATCGGCATACCAGCCGACCTGGCGTTGCGCCTCCTCGAGGCGCAGGCGCCGCCAGTCGTGGCCGTCGCGATCCACCCCCTCCGGGGGCAGGGGATAACCGGCATGCAGGTTGAAGCCAGAACCGTCATCGGTGGGCGGTGGCAGCAGGCGGGCATCCGGTCCGCCACCGGCCAGCGCGGCGAAGTTGATGCCGAGCGTCTCCACGCCAAAACCCTCCCAGCGATGCGGGATCGGCTGGCCGTCGGGCAGGTAGCCATGGCGGTAAAACCCGCGATCGAACAGCACGTCCCAGCGGATCTCGCGCAGGAAGGCCAGCGCGTCCGGCAATCGCGGATCGCCGGTGAGCTGCAGGGCGAGGGCGAGGTCGACCGCGGCATAGGCGGTGTCGCCACTGGCCCACTCACTGCCGGGGTGGCGCTCGCGGCCCTGGCCGCGGGTGAAGTGTGGCCACAGTCGGTTGGCGGGCTGCGGGCCGCGCGGCACGGTGTCGAGCAGCGCGGAGGCGATGCGGGAAACCGCCGCACGACCCGCCCCGGCTTCGATCAGGCCCTCGTGCATGCCGAGGGCGATCAGCTTGGCGAGCTTGGCGGTGGCGGTGACGTTTTCATAGACGCCGAGCGGGAAACTGCCGCGGTCCTGAACGAGGCCGCTGGCCTCGTCCCAGTTGGCGAGCAGGGCGCCGAGGCCGAGCAGCATGCCGCGCCGCGCCGGCGTCTGCTCGGGCAGCGCCACCTGCGCCTCGATGCGGCCGAGTTCCAGCGTGTCGCCGGCGACTGCGCGGTCGAGCAGCAGCACCAGCAGGCCAAAGGGATCGGTGACATCGTCGGCGGGAAACTCAAAGCGGCGCGGGAAGGGGCCCTTGAGCAGTTGCGCGCGCGGCACGGTGAAGGCCTGCAGGTTCTCCTGCTCGCCGGCCGCATTGTAGCCCTTGAGTTCGAGGCGCAGTTCGAGGTCGCTGCGACCGGCCGGCGAGCTCGCCCCGCGCACCTCCACCCGCAGGGCGAGCAGGCGCGGCTGGAACTCGGCGCGGATCAGGGGATGCCAGAGCGCCTGCGGACGCAGCGTGGCGCGATCCTCGATGGCCCGGCCGAAGGCATTCACCAGGCCGCCCGAGGTCCACAGGCCGTGGTTGGCGCTGAACTCGAAGCGCCAGCCCTCCCGGCTGGCATTCTGCACCTGCAATTCGGCGGGTTCGCCAAAACGCCCGCGACCGCCGCCGGTGGCGTTGCCATAAAAATCGACCGCGCTAGCGGGATCGTGGATGCGGCACCAATACAACCGCTCGCCCCCTTGCAGGGAACTGAGCAGGCCGGCAAGCAGGAGGAGGGCGCGCATGAAACCGTCAGAAAACGCTCGGGCGACCTTGCGCGCACGCCTTTTTTTCGTGAAACATGGAAATAACCCGATGAAACCGCTGCAGCCCTTCTTCGCCCCGCACCGGGTGGCCGTCATCGGCGCCACCGACAAACCCGGCAGTGTCGGCCGCGCAGTGGTGGAGAATCTGGCGAGCTTTTCCGGCGAACTGCTGCTGGTCAATCGCAAGCACCCCGAGGTGCTCGGTCGCCCCACCCTGGCGCGCATCGCCGACCTGCCCGCGGGCACCGATCTCGCCATCGTCGTCACACCGGCACCGACCGTGCCGGAGATCCTGCGCGAATGTGCCGCGGCCGGCATCGGCGCGGTCGTGGTCATCTCCGCCGGCTTCAAGGAAACCGGTGCCGGGGGTCTGGCGCTCGAAGGCGAACTGCTCGCCATCGCCCGCGCCGCCGGCATGCGCCTGATCGGCCCGAACTGCCTCGGCCTGATGGTGCCGGCCAGCGGCCTCAACGCCACCTTCGCCACCGCCACCGCACACAGCGGCAACATCGCCTTCCTCAGCCAGAGCGGGGCCCTGTGCACGGCCATCCTCGACTGGTCCTTCAAGGCCGGCCTCGGCTTCAGCGCCTTTGTCTCGGTCGGCTCGATGCTCGATGTCGGCTGGGGCGACCTGCTCGACCACTTCGCCGACGATCCCGCGACCTCGGTCATCGCGCTGTACATGGAGTCGGCCGGCGATGCCCGCGCCTTCCTCGCCGCCGCCCGTCGCGCCTCGGCCCGCAAGCCGGTCATCGTGCTCAAGGCTGGCCGCACCGAGGCCGCCGCGCGCGCCGCCGCCTCGCACACCGGCGCGCTCACCGGCAGCGACGCGGTCTTCGATGCCGCCCTGCGCCGCGCCGGCGTGCTGCGGGTCGACAGCATTGCCGAGCTCTTTCAAACCGCCGACCTGCTCGCCACCCAGCCGCCGCCGCGCGGCCGGCGACTCGTCATCCTCACCAATGCCGGCGGTCCGGGGGCGCTCGCGGTCGACATGCTGGTCCGCCACGGCGGCGCTCCGGCCGAGCTGGCACCGGCCACGCTGGCGGCCCTCAACGCCTTCCTGCCGGCGCCCTGGAGCCATGGCAACCCGGCCGACATCCTCGGCGATGCCGGTCCTGAGCGCTATGCCCGTGCCCTGGAAATCCTCGCCGCCGATCCCGGCAGCGACGGCCTGCTGGTCATCCTCACGCCGCAGGCCATGACCGACAGTCTGGCGGTGGCCGGGGCGGTCGAACAGGCGGCGGCCCGCCTCGACAAACCGCTGCTGGCCAGCTGGATGGGCGGCGCCGGGGTCGAGCCCGGGCGACTGCGCCTCGCGGCGGCGGGCATTGCGATGAAGCTCGTCCACTGTGATGGCAAAGGCCGCCTCGTCTGCGAGGTCGAGCGC
>CANNUR010000165.1 GCA_947523045.1 uncultured Prosthecobacter sp. | reverse complement strand
GCTTAGTAGCTCGTTGCTCATAGAAGCAAACGGGAGCCTTTCGTATCGACAGATCTCCAAAACAGTTCGGATCGGAAGAATGATCGCGGTCAGTGAAGCGGCTTTATCAACGCCGCTGATATCACAGGTCTGCGAAGCTAAAATAAAGTATGAAGTAAGCGATGCATGAACAACCACCAGCTCAGGGTGCCCATCATTGGTGGTGTGAAAGGGGTCTGTATGCAAAGGAGTCCGTGTTGTGGCCGCTAGTGTCGATTTAAGTTCAGCGTCATCGAATACCTTGCCGGGCACATTCTCAGCAAAAACAGTGCTTCCATGTCTGCCGTCAACGGAGCGAAAAATACGCTTTACCGTGTCCACGATAGGGCACACCACCTCTTGGCGAAAAATATCCCCTTGCTGCAAGAAATCGGTAACAGCCACATAAGGCTGATTCTCAGTGGGCGGATTGCTCATCGTCTACTTCAAGCCATGCAAGATATGCTCCAGATGGAACCAAGAGGCTTGACTCCAACGCCTTGTGACGAGGCACAATTAAACTTTCGGAAATTCCGACAGTTTGACGCTGGATTTTGCGAATGGCGCTCACAATTGCGGTAACGTCTATTTGGTCAGTGCGAGACCATCCTCTCCCAAGTGACAAATAGTCAACCATGGTCGCCGCCACCATTGACTGGAGTCTTGGTAGCATTCTTGATGTTCCAACTACGACTTGTTGAAGTGCTGGCATTCCCTTGGGGATGGCCTCACTTACACTTTCGCCCCAATCGAATCGACGTGAATCAGGCGAAAGGACCTTCGACCTGTTAGAAGTGTCAGTTGGGCGGTCTTGGCGCGTAAAGGCCTGCCAGATGTGAGTTGCCGGCAGTAACTCCGTGTCCCCACGGGAAAGGTCAAGAGTCTGAGTGTCGCTGATGGATCTAGTCATTGTGTGAGTAGTGTATCGACGATTGCTTTGGCATGACCTATGCACTCTGGGACTCTATTCAAATGCGCAAGAGCATGTCCCGTTGGGTCTTCGTGGTTGAGATCCAGGTGGTAATTAAAATTTAATTTCATTGACTCAGTCTGTGGGGCCAAGGCTTCAGTCTCAGCACGAGGATCTTCCATTGCCCTTACTGGCTTCATATCAAGTTTCAAACGAATGTCTCCTACATACATTGAGACATAGGAGCCAAAGCGCGGTTGAGAGCCATCTCCACCAACAAGCTTAGATGCCAACGGAGTGGCAAATTTCTCTTTGTTCCATCCGCCAAAGGTGGGCAGGTCAGTTGGATGAACAAGAAACTCAAAGTTAATGCCGACTGCGCTTATCGGTGTGTGTGGTAGTTGTTTCAAAATCCCCCCCAAGACGCGGTTTGCCAGCGTGCTGTTTTCTTCGGCATTCAAGGTAGGAAACCCCATCTGCAGGCGATTGGGCAGGATTGTGACCTGAAAGTTTGGATTGGGGAGTTGAATCGCTGCTGGTGAAATGAAAGCCCCTTCAGTGATCTCATCAGGCCTGAGAATGTCGAATTTGCACATCCATACCGGCTTGAAGATCGTCATGTTCAGATCATGAGCCACCAGCACGATGGTCATTCCATTGAAAATGGCTTTGAAGTCTGGCGATTGAGATTCGGACATTTTTGGTAGTCTAGAATTGCTTGGACTCTGTGGTCAAGGACGCTCTACGCTTTCGCGTAAACCTCTGCTCCCGCTTCAACAAACTCCTTGCTCTTCTCCGCCATCCCGCGTTGAAGCGCCTCCTCCTCTGAGATGGCTTGCTCCGCCGCATATTTCCGCACGTCCTCGGTGATCTTGACGGCAGGTCCTCCCCACGGCCCTGCCGCCCTTCGGGCCAACGCGGGGCGTCGGTCTCTCTCGCCTCCGATCCCTCGGCTCGTGGCATGTCGCAGAAGCAGGTGCATCAGGCTTTTTTGTAGAGTTCGCTTCCAGTCTGCACGAATTCCGCCGATTTGTCAGCCATTCCTTTTTCGAGGGCTTCGGTTTCGCTGATGCCCTTCTCCTCGGCGTAGCGGCGAACATCCTCACTGATGCGCATCGAACAGAAATGCGGGCCGCACATGGAGCAGAAGTGGGCGGATTTGGCGCCTTCCTGGGGCAGCGTTTCGTCGTGGAACTCGCGGGCGGTGACGGGATCCAGGCTGAGGTTGAACTGGTCTTCCCAGCGGAACTCGAATCTCGCTTTGCTGAGGGCGTTGTCGCGGTATTGGGCGCCGGGGTGGCCTTTGGCGAGGTCGGCGGCGTGGGCGGCGAGTTTGTAGGTGATGACGCCGGCTTTGACGTCTTCCTTGTTCGGCAGGCCGAGGTGTTCCTTGGGCGTGACGTAGCAGAGCATGGCGCAGCCATACCAGCCGATCATGGCGGCGCCGATGCCGCTGGTGATGTGGTCGTAGCCGGGGGCGATGTCGGTGGTGAGGGGCCCAAGGGTGTAGAAGGGGGCCTCGTGGCACCACTCGAGCTGCTTGGCCATGTTTTCCTCGATCATGTGCATGGGCACGTGGCCGGGGCCTTCGTTCATGACCTGGACGCCCTTGGCCCAGGCGCGCTTGGTCAGTTCGCCCTGCACCTCCAGCTCGCCGAACTGGGCCTTGTCGTTCGCGTCGGCAATGCTGCCGGGGCGGAGGCCGTCGCCAATGCTGAAGCTGACGTCATAAGCCGCCATGATGTCGCAGATCTCGTCCCAGTGGGTGTAGAGGAAGTTTTCCTTGTGATGGGCGAGGCACCACTTGGCCATGATGCTGCCGCCGCGGCTGACGATGCCGGTCATGCGCGAGGCGGTCATGGGGACGAAGCGCAGCAGGACGCCGGCGTGGATGGTGAAGTAATCGACCCCCTGCTCCGCCTGCTCGATGAGGGTGTCGCGGAACAGTTCCCAGGTGAGGTCCTCGGCCTTGCCGTTCACCTTCTCGAGCGCCTGGTAGATCGGCACGGTGCCGATGGGCACGGGCGAGTTGCGCAGGATCCACTCGCGGGTGGCATGGATGTTCTTGCCCGTGGACAGGTCCATGACGGTGTCGGCACCCCACTTGGTGGCCCAGCGCATCTTTTCGACCTCTTCCTCGATGCTCGAGGCGACCGCGCTGTTGCCGATGTTGGCGTTGATCTTCACCAGGAAGTTGCGGCCGATGATCATCGGCTCGAGTTCCGGGTGGTTGATGTTCGCCGGGATGATGGCGCGGCCGGCAGCCACCTCACTGCGCACGAACTCGGGGGTGATCTCGGCGGGGATGCGCTGCGGGAAGCGACGAAACACGCTCGGCGTGTAGGGAGATGGGAGATCGGAGATGGGAGATTGGGCCGAGCCGACATGCTGCTTGTCGAGGTCGTTGCGGATGATGTCGTTGCGGAGGTCAGACAGCGGTTGGAAACCGCTGTCACTTCGGCGGCGCAGGTTCTCGCGGATGGCGATGAACTCCATCTCCGGGGTGATGATGCCGGCGCGGGCGTACTGGAGCTGGGTGACGACCTTGCCGGGCTTGGCGCGCAGGGGATGGCGCTGGGCGTTGATCGGGGCCTTGAGCGGGCTGAGCAGGCCCTCGCGCTTGGCGGCGGCGTACTCAGCGTGGTTGGCGGTGAGGTAGCCGTTGTCGCGGGGCTCGACGGTGCGGCCCTCGTACTCCTCGACGTCGCCGCGATCCAGAATCCATTTTTTGCGCAGGGCCGGCAGGCCTTCCTCGACGGTGCCGGTGTACGCGGGATCGCCCCAGGGGCCGGAGGTGTCGTAGACGCGCACGGGCTCGTTCTCCTCCACGCGACCGTTGAAGGCCTTGGTGGGCGACAGGCTGATCTCGCGCATCGGCACGCGGACGTCGGCATGGAGCTGGCCCTCGACGTAGATGCGGCGGCTGTTGGGGAGTTGCTCGCTGGAATGCGGCTCGAAGGAGGCGGTGGGGTCGGCGATCATGGGACGGGGCGGAAGTTTAAGGTTTAAAGTTTAACGTTTAAAGTTGGGGGGCCGGGGAACCGGGGGCTCAGAAGGCGTGGAGCGGAGGGCGAGGAGGTGCAGGTTGGGGCGACCTGGGGCCGGAACTGAGAACCTCCGAGCGAACTCCCTTCGGCGGCATGACCCGCATCAGGTTCGGAGGGTCCTTTCCCTGCGGAAAGTCTCAGTCCCTGCCGGGACACCCCTGTCGTGACAAGAACGATTGTCGAAGCAGGGCGGGGGCTGGTCAATGCGGAATTGAAGCGCTGAGACGCTTCAATTGGGAGATGGGAGATCGAAGATGGAAGATGGGGGGGGAGTGGCGGCGGAGCCGCGGGAGGAGCGGAGGTTGATGGAGCCCATCGAGCCTGGGGCCTCGAGCTGTCGGGGGGCGGGAAGCTTCGGCCCCGACGCAGCGGGGCCCTACCCTTTCAGAGCGTCAGCGAGCGGATGCGGTCCATGACCTCGTCGGCGAGGGACTGGTAGAGGTCGCGGCCGGCGCGGACGGTGGTGAGATCGGGCTGGTAGGGTTCGCCGACGACGAGGGTGACCTGGGACGGGCGCAGGAATTTGGCGCCCTTGGGGTAGGCCTCGTAGGTACCGTAGATGCGCACGGGCAGGACGGGGGCGCCGGACTTGGCGAGGAAGAGGCCGACGCCGGCCTCGGCGTCGCGCGGGCGGCCGTCGGAGCTGCGGGTGCCCTCGGGGAACATGAGCACCTTTTTGCCGCTCTTGAGCAGGCGGATGGTCGACTTCAAGCTCGAGGCATCGGGCTTGTCGCGGTCGATCGGGATGGCCTGCCAGCTGCGCAGGAGCCGGCCGGCGAGCGGGTGATCGAACAGCGTCTTGCGGGCGAAGAAGAACAGCGGTTCGTCGAAGGCCTGGCCGATGAAGGGCGGGTCGAGGAAGCTGACGTGGTTGGCCGCGATGAGGGCTGCGCCGGGCTGGCGCAGGTGTTCGGCGCCGACGACCCGGAAGTCATAAAAATTCCGCGCCAGGGAGCGGAAGAAGAGGTGGCCGAGGCGGTAGGACAGGTTCACGGCGGACGAAGCGTCAGGCGGCGGCGAGCCGGGCGGCAACCCCGGCGAGCACGGCCTCGACGGCCTGCTCGAGGGTGAGGTGGCTGTTGTCGATCACCTGCGCGCCCTCGGGCACAACGAGGGGCGAGCTTTTGCGGGTCGAATCGAGCCGGTCGCGCTCGGCGACCTGGTCGGCATGGCCCTGGGCGCGGCGACGGGCGGCGCGCACCTCCTCGCTGGCATCGATGTAAAACTTCAGGCGGCTGTCGGGAAACACGACGCTGCCGATGTCGCGTCCCTCCATGACCAGCGGGCCGAGGGCGGCCAGGGCGCGCTGGTCGCGAACCAGGCGCTCGCGCACCTCGGGCACGCGGGCGACGAGGGAGACACCGGCGTTGACGGCATCGCTGTTGAGGTCGTCGGTCGTCAGCAGGCGGCCATCGACGCGGACCTGGGTTTGGCCGTCGGTCACCGGCGATTCCACGACCACCGCGGCGGCGGCGCTGCGGACCGCGTCGGGATCGGCGGGGTTGGCGCCGCGGGCGAGCACGGCCCAGGTGAGGGCGCGGTACATGTTGCCGGTGTTGACATAGACGCGACCGAGGCGGGCGGCGACGAGGCGGGCGACGCTGCTTTTGCCGGAGGCGGCGGGGCCGTCGAGGGTGATGACGTCGGGCTGCATCAGGCGAGGAAGAACCCGGCGAGGTCGCGGGTGAAGCTGGGGTAGCTGGTTTGGATGCATTCCGGGCCCTCGATGACCGTTTCGCCCTCGGCGAACAGGCCGGCGATGGCGAAGGCCATGGCGATGCGGTGATCGTGGAAGGTCGGGATGACCGCGCCGTGCAGGGGCGCGCCGCCGGTGATCTCCATGCCGTCGTCGAACTCGGTGACGTGGGCGCCCATGCGGCGCAGGTTTTCGGCGACGGCGGCGATGCGGTCGGTCTCCTTGACGCGCAGTTCCGCGGCGTCCTGGATGCGGGTGACGCCCTGGGCGAGCGCACCGGCGACGGCGAGGATGGGCAGTTCGTCGATGACGTTGGGGATTTCCGCGCCGCCGATGACGGTGCCGTGCAGGTCGCTGGCGCGGATGAGGATATCGCCGCGCGGTTCACCGGCGCTGGACAGCTCGCGCACGGAGATCTGCGCGCCCATGCGGCGCAGCACGTCGAGCACGCCGGTGCGGGTCGGGTTGAGGCCGACGTTGGTCAGGCGCAGTTCGCGGCCCGGGGCGGCGGCGGTGGCGACCAGCCAGAAGGCGGCGCTGGAGATGTCGCCGGGCACCACGAGGTCGGTCGCGCGCGCCACCTGGCCGCCTTCGACGGAAACGGCATCGCCGTCGCGCTGCCAGCGCAGGCCGAAGTGCGACATGATGCGCTCGGTGTGGTTGCGGGTGGCGACCGGTTCAATGACGGTGGTGGTGCCAGGCGCGTACAGGCCGGCGAGCAGGATGGCCGACTTCACCTGGGCGCTGGCCATGGGCAGGGTGTAGGTGATCGGCTGGAGCGAGCCGCCGCGGATCGTCAGCGGCGCGCAGATTTTTTCGCCCTGGCCCTCGACCGAGGCGCCCATGAGGCGGAGCGGATCGGCGATGCGCTTCATCGGCCGGCGCGACAGCGAGGCGTCGCCAAACATCTCGGCGGAGAAGTCCTGACCGGCGAGGATGCCGGCGAGCAGGCGCATCGTCGTGCCCGAGTTGCCGCAGTCGATGGGGCCGGCGGGCGCCTGCAGTTTCGGGCCGCGACCGGTGATGGCGAGTTTGACCAGGCCGACGCCCGGGCGTTCCTCGAGCGGTTCGACGACGGCGCCCATCGCTTCCATGGCCTTGACCGAGCAGAGGCAGTCCTCGCTGGGCAGGAAGCCGTCGATGACCGTGCGGCCCTCGGCCATGCCGGCGAAGA
>CANNUR010000164.1 GCA_947523045.1 uncultured Prosthecobacter sp. | reverse complement strand
TCGTCACGCTCAGCCTGATTTCCCATACCAATGCCGGCAAGACGACCCTCGCCCGCACCCTGCTGCGCCGGGATGTCGGCGAGGTGCGCGACGCCGCGCACGTGACGCTGCAAAACGAATCCTTCACCCTGCTCGAGCAGGAGGCCCGCCGACTGCAGCTCTGGGACACACCCGGCTTCGGCGACAGCGCCCGTCTGCTCAAACGCCTGCGCCGCGAGCGCAACCCCGTGCTCTGGTTTCTGTCGCAAACCTGGGACCGGCTCACCGACCGGCCGCTCTGGTGCAGCCAGCAGGCCCTGCGCAACGTCCGCGACGAGGCCGACGTCGTTCTCTACCTGGTCAACGCCACCGAGCCGCCCGAGATTGCCGCCTACATCCGTCCCGAAATGGAGGTGCTGGCCTGGGTAGGCAAACCGGTGCTGGTGCTGCTCAATCAGACCGGTCCGGCGCGCGAACCCGCCGAAGAGGCCGCCGAAACCGCCTCCTGGCGCCACTGGTTTCGCGAGTTCGACCAGGTCAGGGAGGTGCTCAACCTCGACGCCTTCGCCCGCTGCTGGGTGCAGGAGGACCACCTCATGGAGGCACTCATGCCGCTGCTGCCGGAGACCAAGCAGGAGGCCTTCAAGCATTTGAAGAAGGCCTGGCGTGCCTGCAAGCCTTCCAGCAATCGGCGCGCGTGCTCGCCGAACTGCTCACCGCCGCCGTGCTCGACGGTGCCGAGGTCCGCCACGAAACCCTGCTGGAACGCATCGGCATTGGCCGCACCGAGCTCAACAAGGCCTACCAAACCGCTCGCGAACAACTCGCCGTGCGCCTCGCCGACCGCGTCGTCCGCGCCACCAACGACCTGATCCTCCTGCACGGCCTCGAGGGCGAGGCCGCACGCCAACTCGGCCGCCTGACCGAAACGCAGTTCCACAATCGCCAGCAGGTGCCCGAGGCCATCTGGAGCGCCCTCGGCAGCGTCGCCGGCGGCGCCATGGGCGGCCTCATCGCCGACCTGAAAATGGGCGGCATGACCTTCGGGGGCGGCGCCCTGGTCGGCGGTCTCGCGGCCGGTCTCGGCGCCTATGCCCTGATCAAGAGTTACAACCTCGTTCGCGGCGGCGACCACCGGTTGCACTGGTCGCGCGAGCACTTCCGTGAACAGGTTCGCCTCGCCTTGCTCACCTACCTCGCGGTCGCCCACTTCGGCCGCGGCCGCGGCGAATGGCAGCAGAGTGCCGAGCCGGCACACTGGAACCGCCTGGTCGAGGAAGTCGTCAACGAGCACCTTGAAGGCGTTGACCGTCTCTGGCATCAGGGCGTGGAGGACGGCGGCATGCCCGAAGCGCTGTCGAAGGCCGCCCACAGCCTCGTCGGCGACTGCCTTGCCTGCCTGCTGCTGCGACTCTACCCCTCGGCCCAGCTCGGTCGCTGAGGCCTGAAACCAAGAGACCCTCCGGCATGCGGAGCCGGAGGGTCTGTTTGGCGATCCAGCAACCAACAACAGTGAGGATCGTTGGCACGAAAGTCTTAGCTGAGGAGAGCTGCAACTTCGCGGTTGCCACCACGGACGAGTCCGCAGCGGAACACCCCAAGGTTAAAAAGTTTGCGCCGGGAGTCAACCCGCGGCCTGCCTGAAACCGCCTTTTTTTGCAAAACTCCCAGTTATTCTCAATTTTGAGAGCCATCGACTTCCAGAATCTCTGATAATTTTACAAGAAATCGACTTGACAGGCCTGGGGACAACTCGCTATTCACGTGAATAACTGCAACAACTGCCCCGCGATTCTGCGCAGACTTTGCCGACCAATCCGCTGCGCCGAAAGATGCACCTGTGGCCAGCCGTTCTTCGCTACGCCCGAAGCCCTTCGCGTGACCCCGGCCGCCGTCTGACAAACCGATTGAACTGCCGGCCGTCGCATGGAAGCTTCCGGCTTCAGCCCCATCCCCTCCTCCATGGCCCCAACCCGTTCCCTCCACCTGGCCGTCTTTTTGGCGGCAGCCGCCCTTGCAAGTGCCAACGACTGGCCCGTCTGGCGCGGCCCCCTGCAGACCGGCGTCAGCCTTGAGCGTTACAGCGGCCTCGGCAAACTGGACGAGCAGCCGGCCTGGACCTACGACTCGCGCAGCCGCGGCTGCCCGGTGATCGCCGACGGCAAGGTCTTCAGCTTCGGCTACCGGGGCGAAAAGGAGGAGCTCGTCGAACTGCTCACCTGCCTCGACGAAAAGACCGGCAAAAAGCTCTGGGAGGTCGAGATCAAGGACTTCATCTCGGACACCGTCTACAATCGCTATGCCATCGGCTCGCCGACCGTCGATCTGGAAACCCGCCGGGTTTACCTGTTGACCGCCTACGGCGTGTTTGGCTGCTGGGATTTTGAAGGCAAGGAACTCTGGCGTCACTCGCTCATGGAGGATATGGGGCGCCTGACCTTCCCAAACTCCAAGGTCGGCTGCCCGGTCATTGAGGGCGACCTTGTCATCATTCGCGGCATCACCGCCAACTGGGGTGCCGACGGCCCCGCCGCCGACCGCTTCTACGCCTATGACAAGCTGACCGGCGAACTCGTCTGGTCAGCCACCCCCGGCGAAATTCCGCCCACCGACTCCTCCTTCTCAACGCCGGTCTTCGAAACCCGCGACGGTCGCCGCATCTTTTATTCCAACACCGGCTGCGGCAACCTCGTCGCCATCAATGCCCGCAACGGCAAGGTGCTCTGGCGTTACAAGGCCTGCAAGGTCGGCATCAACGCCACCCCCGTGCTGCACGGTGGCGACAAGGTCATCGTCATTCATGGCGACGAGAACGTTGATACCGCGGACAAGGGGCGCATGATCGCGGTCAAAATCCCGGAAAAATTCACTGACACCCAGATCGTCATGGATCCGTCCGTGGACAAGGCCGCCTGGTCCGCCCATGAGCTTTGGCGCAATGCCGAATCGGCCGCCTCGAGCTCCCCCATCCTCGTCGGCGACACGCTTTACCAGATCACCGACGGCGGTGCCGTGCTGGCCATCGACGCCCGCACCGGCAAGCAGATCTGGTCGGCCAAGGTCTCCAACGGCAACACCCACGCCTCGCCGAGCTACGCCGACGGCCTGATCTTCGCCCCGCTCATGGAGGGCAAGCTCTTCGTCCTCAAGGCGGATTCCGGCGAGGTGGTGCAGAGTCTGCAACTCAAGGGCAACTGCATCGGCGCCGCCATCGTCTGCAACGGCCGCGTCTACGTCCACACCACGGAAAGCCTGTATGCTTTCAGCCTGCAGCAGACCGGCATCCAAGTCGACCCCGCCCCGATGGCCGACATCCCCAAGGCCGGTCCGCCCGCCTCCCTGCAGATCATTCCCTCCGAGTTCGTTGTCGCACCCGGCGAAAAGGTCGCCTTCCGCCTGCGCTCGGTCGACGCCATGGGCTTCCCGGTCGCCGAGGTGAAAAACGCCAGCTGGGAAACCTTCGTGCCGCCCACCGCCAAGGTGAAGGCGAAAATCGACGACGCCAGCTTCGAGGGCGACACCCTGCTTGCCAAGGCCGACGCCAAGCCCGGCGCCGGTGCCTTCAAGGCCAGCGCCGGTGGTCTCACCGGCACGATGCGCGGTCGCGTCCTGCTCACGCCGCCCTTCAGGGAGGAGTTCGCCGGCTTCCAGCTCACCGAGGAACAGCCCCTGGAAGGCGTGCGCTTCTCCTACCCGCCCCTGCCCTGGATTGGCGCCCGCTTCAAGTTCGACGTCCGCGAGGAGGCCGGTGAAAAAGTTTTCGCCAAGACCTTCGACCGCCTCATCTTCCAGCGCGCCACCGTCTTCGTCGGCGACAGCCACCTGAAGAACTACACGATCCAGGCCGACATCATGACCGACGGCAACCGCCGCGTGAAGTCGGACGTCGGCGTCATCAACCAGCGCTACGCCGTCGTGCTCAAGGGCAACGCCAACGTGCTGGAAATCAGCTCCAACTTTGAGCGACTCACCCGCACCGCCCCCTTCAAGGTCAGCGCCGGCACCTGGTACACGATCAAGGCGGCAGTCAAGGACAACGGCGACGGCAGCGGCGTGGTCATGGGCAAGGTCTGGGAACGCGGCCAAGCCGAACCGGCCGCCTGGACGCTTGAAGCCCCCGTGCCGATGCTGCACAAGCAGGGCTCGCCCGGCCTGTTCGGCTTCACGCCGCAGAACCAGAAGCGCGTCTTCATCGACAACGTCAGCGTGACCCCCAACCCCTGAGCCTCCGTCCCTTTCCCACATGAAACCCAAACTGACCCTCACCTGCTCGGTGCTCGCCCTGGCCGGCACCCTCGTCCAAGCCGCCGATTGGCCCACCTGGGGCGGCCGGGCCGACCGCAACATGATCTCCGAGGAGAAAGGCCTGCCCGTTGAACTCGATCCCGGCAAGAAGAAGGCCGGCAGCGACGAGATCGACCTGGCCACGACCAAGAACGTCGCCTGGGTCGCCAAGCTCGGCTCGCAGACCTACGGCACCCCCAGCATCGCCGCAGGCACCGTCTACGTCGGCACCAACAACGAGTCGCCTCGCAACGACAAGCACATCGGCGACCGCGGCATCGTCATGGCCTTCGACGAGTACACCGGCGAGTTCAAATGGCAGATGGTTTCGCCCAAGCTCGGCGCCGGCAAGGTCTCCGACTGGGAATTCCTCGGCATGTGCTCAACACCGACCATCGCCGGCAACCGCGGCTACGTGGTGACCAACCGCTGCGAGATCGTCTGCATCGACACCAATGGCCTCTCCGACGGCAACCAGGGCATGCAGGACGAGGCCAAGTACATGGCCGCCCCCGACAAGGACGGCAAGATCAGCCCGATCGAGCCCGGCAAGACCGATGCCGACATCATCTGGGTCTACGACATGCGCAAGGAACTCGGCGTGTTCCCCCACAACATCGCCTCCAGCTACGTGCTCGTCCAGGACGGCAAGGTGTACTGCACCACCTCCAACGGCGTCGACTGGTCGCACACCAACATCCCCGCGCCGACCGCGCCGAGCTTCGTCTGCCTCGACGCCGAGACCGGCGAATACGTCGCCGAGATGAACCCCATCGTCAGCGAGCGCGTGCTGCACTGCTCCTGGTCCTCGCCCGCCTATGCTTTGGTCAACGGCAAGCCGCAGCTGTTCTTCGCCGGTGGCGACGGCTGGGCCTACGGCCTCGGCACCGCCGACGTGAAGGAGAAGATCGACGAGGAGATCAGCGAACTGCCGATCCTCTGGCAGTACGACGCCAACCCGCCCGAATACCGCAAGAGC
Source organism: uncultured Prosthecobacter sp. (assembly GCA_947523045.1). Lineage (GTDB taxonomy): Bacteria > Verrucomicrobiota > Verrucomicrobiia > Verrucomicrobiales > Verrucomicrobiaceae > Prosthecobacter. The sequence continues at coordinate 1,605 of CANNUR010000164.1, read as the reverse complement.
CCGTCGGGCGAACCCATGAAATACGCGGAGTATGACGGCCCGAGCGAACTCATCGCCACGCCGGTTTTCCACGACGGCCTTCTCTACGTCCAGATCGGCCAAGACCCCGAGCACGGCGAGGGCGTCGGCATGCTCTCCTGCCTCGACCCGTCCAAGGCCGAAGGCGACATCACCGGCAAGGCCGTGTGGACCTACAAGGGCATTGAGCGCTCGATCAGCACCCCGGCCATCAAGGACGGCCTGCTCTACACCGCCGACTACACCGGCCGCATCTTCTGCCTCGACGCCAAGACCGGCAAGGAGTACTGGGTGCACGACACGAAGGGCCACATCTGGGCCAACCCGCTCGTCGCCGACGGCAAGGTCTACCTCGGCAACGAGGAAGGCGAACTCTTCATCCTGGCCGAGGGCAAGGAGAAGAAACTGCTCGCCGAGATCGAGTTCTCCGCGCCGCTCAAGGGCTCGGCGGTCGCCGCCAACGGCGCCCTCTACATCGCCACCGAAACCCACCTCTACTGCTTCAAGGAAGGCGCCAAGCCCGCCCAGTAAGCGCGCACCGAACATTACCCCACCGCGGGCCGGAGATTCTCCGGCCCGCTTTTTTTTGCGTTGCATCCCGTCGCCGGACATCCGATGGCCTGCCCCATGCCTCCGCGTCCCGCCCCGCTGCGCGACCCCGCGACGCTCGCCCATGTGCTGCCGTTCGCGTTCTTTGTGCTCCTGTTGGCACTGCCCGACCTGCTGCGCATCGACAACCCTGAACTGCCCTGGTACCGCCGGGCGCCGGAACAATGGGTCTACCCCCTGCAGACCTTGGTCTGCGGTGCGCTCCTGCTCGCCGGCCGGCGCCACTACGGGCTCGGCCCCTGGCGAGGCCAAGGCCTCGCCGTCTCGCTCGGCGTGCTGGGTTTCGGCCTGTGGATCCTGCCCGTCGAGCTGTTCACGCGTCTGCAGCCGTCCGAACCACCTGCCTGGTGGGCGTGGCTGGGTCTGACCCCGCGCACTGAAGGTTTCAACCCGACGGACGCACCGACCGGCTGGCAGACCGCCGTCGTCAGTGCACGCCTGCTGCGCCTGATCGTCATCGTGCCCCTGGTCGAGGAAATCTTCTGGCGCGGTTTCCTCATGCGCCATCTCAACGCCCACGGCCGCTCCTGGCGGGAGGTGCCGTTCGGCAGCCACTCCTGGCCGGCCTACGGCATCGTCACCGGCCTTGTGGTCACCTCTCACCAGCCGGCCGACTGGGTCGCCGCACTGGCCTGGGCCAGCCTCGTCTACGCCCTGGCCGTGCGCACCCGCAGCCTCGGCGCCTGCGTGCTCATGCATGCAACCGCCAACGCCCTGCTCGGTCTGTACGTGCTGCGCACCGGCCACTGGGGACTGTGGTGAGGTGACTGCCAAGGATTGCCGGAATTTGGGGGTTGCGGGAAGTCGCCCCGCCTCCATTGTTGCTCCCCTCCCGAATGTCCTCGCCCGTCCAAGTTGCCGTCCTCGGCGCGAGCGGATACTCCGGCATCGAGCTGCTGAGAATCCTGCTCCGCCACCCCTGCGCCGAACTCGTCGCCGTCACCTCGCGCTCGCTCGCCGGCCGCCCCCTGTCCGCGG
>CANNUR010000163.1 GCA_947523045.1 uncultured Prosthecobacter sp. | reverse complement strand
CGGCTCCCCACCACCGCTCCCTCCGTCAGATACCTCACCCGGCAGCGCAGGTACACGCTCGCCGGCAATCGCCCGCCCTCCGCCACCACCCGCCGCGCCGTCTCCCGCTCAAACCCGCGCCGCAGCGGCCCGCCATCCTTCCCGCGACCCCGTGCCTCGCCCCGCCCGTACAGCAGCACCCGGTGCCTCGCCAGCACCTCCCGCCGCTTCGCCGGCGCCGCCGCATGCACGGCTTCCAAAGCTGCCTCATCCAAACCGACCTGCGCCACCCGCTCCAGTTCCCGCAATCCCTCCAGCGCCTCGCCATCCCCACCCATCGCCGCCCCGTAGCCGCTCCAGCGATAGTCCCTCGGGTCCTCCACCAAGCCCGCGCGCACCGGATTCAAATCGATGTAGGCCGCCATCGTCCGCAGCACCGGCCCCGCCGACTCCACCAGCACGCTGCGGAACCGGTCCTCCCAAAGTGTGCCGCGACGCCGATGCACCTTGTTGAACCACTGGCTGAAGCGCTGCTTGAGCGTTTTCATGAACAGCGAAATGTCCCACATCCGCCGCAGGTAGCGCTCGCGGATCTCCACCTCCCAGCCCGGCGACCGCGTCCGGGCCGCCAGGGCCAGGTCCTGCTCCAGTCGGGTCGCTTCCAAGTCGCCCAAGCTGGCGCGCACCCGCTGCACCAGCTCCGCATTCGAGGGCGGCACCGCCGGCCGGCTCGGCACGCCGACGAGCAAATGGAAGTGGTTCGACAGCACGCAGTAGGTCACCACCCGCACCCCGCAGAAGCGTTCGTAGAGGCGCATCAAGCGCACGAACTGCTCCCGCTCGGCCTCGCCGAAGACGAAATCCCGGTTCACCACCCGTGAAACGCAGTGGTAAAATGCCATCCTAGCCCCCGCCGGAGCCTTGAGCCGCGCCAGTCGCATGTTCCATGCCTACCCGCCTCTCGGCGCAGAGGCAAGCTTTTCTATAAAGGGACAGACACTTTATGAGAGAGATCGGGATGCACTTCCCAGGTGGCAGGACTCGGGCGGCAGAGTTCGGGTTGCCTGGGGCGGGGGCCGTCGGTTAGCCTGCGTTTGTCGCATGGACAGTCCCAATCTCAGTGCCCTGGCTGCCGCCTTGAAGCTTTCGCCGAGCACGGTCTCGCGCGTGCTGAGCGGGCAGGCTGAGCGTTTTCGCATCAGTCCGGCGACCCGCGAGCGGGTGCTGGCGGAGGCGGCCAAGTCCGGGCTGGTGGTGGATGCGGTGGCCCGTGGGCTGCGCCTGCGTACGACCCAGACCCTTGGGTTGGTCATTCCGGATGTGTCGAACCCCTTCTTCGCTTCGCTGGCCCGCCAAATTGAACATCAGGCGAGGGCGCGCGGCTACTCGGTGCTGCTTGCCGATTCGCAAGAAAGCGTCGAGGTCGAAGCCGAGGCGGTGCGCCTGATGCGCGCCCGGCGGGTCGATGGCCTGGTCATCGCTCCGGTCGGCACCGCCTCGCGGGCGGCGCTGGCGCCGCTGGCCACCCGCCTGCCGCTGGTGCTGATGGACCGCATTTTGCCCGATTTTGCTGGCCCAAGCGTCACCGCCGACAATTTCGCGGGAGCTCGCGAAGCCACCCGACTGCTGTTGGTGTGCGGGCATCGCCGTATCGGCTGTCTGCAGGGTCGGCCGGACTCCTCGGTGCAGGAGGAACGTCTGCGCGGCCACCAAGCGGCCCTGAATGAGGCCGGCCTCAGTCTCGACCCGACCCTGCTGCGCGGCGGCCTGCACGCCCCCGATGCGGGTCGCACGGGCATTGAAGACTGGTTTCGAACGCGGGGCGCGGCGCCAACCGCCGTGCTCGCCTTCGGCAACCTGCTGGCCTTGGGTGCCCTGCAGGCGCTGCGCCGGCTGGGCCTCGGCGTGCCCGAGGACATCTCCCTGATCGCCTTCGATGACCAGCCCTGGACGGAACTCATCGCGCCGCCGCTGACCACGGTGGCCCAGCCGGTCGAAGCCTTGGCCGAAGCAGCGATGCAGCGTCTGTTTGAGCGCCTCCGAGCGACTGCCAGTGCCCCACCTGCCACCACTGCCGAAGTGCTGCCCGTGCGGCTGATCGAGCGCGACTCGGTGGCACCGCCCGCCGCCCTGCCAAAAACCTGTTTGACGTCAATCCCCAGCTAGCACAAACGTTTGTGCAACCGATTTCAACCTCATGAAACTCCCCCCCTTCCTGTTCGCTGCGGCTCTGGCCGGCGGTCTCGTCGCCTGCAAACCCGCAGACTCAGGCAACGCCTCCGCAGCCGCCGACGGCAAACCGCGCATCGCCCTGGTGATGAAGTCACTCGCCAACGAGTTCTTCCAGACCATGGCCGAGGGCGCCAAGAAGCATCAGGCCACCCACGCCGCCGACTACGACCTCATCGTCAACGGCATCAAGAATGAAACCGACCTCGCCGAGCAGGTCGGGCTGGTCGAGCAAATGGTCGCCCAAGGCGTGCAGGCCCTCGTCATCGCCCCGGCCGATTCCAAGGCGCTGATCCCCGCCCTCAAACGTGCCCGCGACGCTGGTGTGCTGGTCATCAACATCGACAACCGATTGGACGCCTCGACGCTGCAGCAGGCCGGCCTGCAGGTGCCATTCGTCGGTCCCGACAACCGCGCCGGTGCCAAGGCGGTCGGCGAAGTGCTGGCGAAACACCTTCAGCCCGGCGACGAGGTGGCCATTCTCGAAGGCGTCACCACCGCCTTCAACAGCCAGCAGCGCCGCGCCGGGTTTGAGGACGCCATGAACGCCGCCGGCATGAAGATCGTCGCCGTGCAGAGTGGCCAGTGGGAGATGGAAAAGGCGAACGGCGTTGCCGCCGGCCTGCTCGCCGCGCACCCGAACCTCAAGGCCCTGCTCTGCGCCAACGACAACATGGCACTCGGCGCCGCCGCCGCCGTGCAGGCCGCCGGCAAGGCGGGTCAGGTGCGCATTGTCGGCTTCGACAACATCGCCGCCCTCAAGCCCCTGCTCGCCGATGGCCGCGTACTGGCCACCGCCGACCAGCACGGCGACCAACTCGCCGTCTTCGGCATCGAGGCCGCGCTGCAGGCCCTCAAAGAGAAAACTCCGCCGGCGGACCGCCAAACACCGGTGGAGGTCATTGCGAAATGACGAAGGCCGAATGCCCTATGCCGGAGCCCATCTCCCTCTCCTACGGCTGCCTTGCATAGCCTGCAGAACTCGCAACGGCATCCTTCGCTTCAAGCTCTAGACCGACGCCCGATTCGTCATTTGTCATGCGCCGCTTCGCCGACCATCTCATCCTGCTGACCGTTCTCGCGGCGCTGGTGCTGCTGTTTGGGCTGCTGCGTGACAGCTTCCTGAGTGCGGCCACGCTGGGTTCGGTGGCCAACCGCATTCCGGCGCTCGCCCTGGTGGCGACCGGCATGACTTTGGTGATGATCACCGGCGGCATTGATCTCTCCGTAGGCTCCCTGCTGGGGTTCTGCGGCGCCGCGGTCGGCGTGCTGATGGCCGACTGGCACTGGGGCCTGGCGCTGGCCCTGCCGGCGAGCATGGCGCTCGGCACCCTGCTCGGCGGCACCACCGGCGCGGTCAGCGTCAAGCTGCGCCTGCCGTCCTTCATCGTCTCGCTGGGCATGCTGGAAATCGCCCGCGGTCTGGCTTTCCTGACCACGGATTCACAAACGAAGTACATCGGCGCCGGCATCGAATCGCTCGGCGCGCCGATGGGCGGCCTGGTGCTGTCACCCGCCTTCTTCATCAGTGTGCTTGTCGTGGCGGCCGGCCAGACGGTCCTGTCGCACAGCCCGCTCGGCCGTCACTGGATCGCCATCGGCGCCAACCGCGAAGCGGCTCTGGTCTCCGGGGTGCCCGTTGACCGCCCGCGCCTGCTGGCCCATGCCCTGCTCGGCGCCCTGACCGGTCTGGCCGCCGTCTTCAACGGCTCGCGCCTCGGCAGTGCCGACCCGAATGCCGGCGTCGGCTTCGAACTCAGCGCCATCGCCGCGGTGGTCGTCGGTGGCACCAGCCTGATGGGCGGACGCGGCAGCGTCGTGAAGAGTTTTCTCGGCGTGCTCGTCATCGCCACCCTCGAAGCCGGGCTTGTGCAAATCGGCGCCAGCGAGCCGATGAAACGCGTCGTCACCGGCACGGTCATTGTCGCCGCCGTGCTTGCCGACACCTGGCGCCGCAAATCATGAAACACCTGCTCCTGCTCTCTGCCCTTGGCACTTCGCTGTTTGCGGAAACGCCGAAGATCCTGTTCGACACCGACATCACCGGCGACGTCGACGACGTGCTGGCGCTGGCCATGTGCCACACGCTGGCGGACCGCGGCGCCTGCGAGCTGATCGGCGTCACCGTCTCGAAGAACCACCCGCTGACCGCCAGTTTCGTCGACGCGCAGAACACCTTCTACGGTCGCCCCGACCTGCCGGTCGGCGTCACCCGCGACCCGGCCGCACAGCACCGCGAAAGCCGTTATTTGCAGCTGGCGGAAGCACCGGAGTACCCGTACGACCTGCGCCGCAACGAGGACGCCCGCGACGCGGTCGAACTCATGCACGAGCTGCTGGCGGCCCAGCCTGACCGCAGCGTCACGATCGTCAGTGTCGGCATCGCCTCCAACCTCGCCAACCTGTTGAAATCACCAGGCGGCATCGGCTTGGTGAAAGCCAAGGTGAAGACCCTGTCGATCATGGCCGGCGCCTTCGCCTTCTGCAACGGCAGCAACTACCATCTTGAGGCCAACGTCATCAACGGCATCGGCTCCATGCAGACCGTGGCCGAACAGTGGCCCGAGGAAGTGCCCATCGTCTGGAGCGGCTACGAGATTGGCGAGGCCCTGCCCTACCCGCGCCAGAGCATCGCCCGCGACTTCGGTTACCGCACACCGCATCTGGTCAAGGAAGCCTACCTGCTGCACAGCGGTCCCGAGCACGACCGGCCCTGCTGGGATCAGAGCAGCGTGCTGCAGGCGGTGTATCCGGAGCGCGGTTATTTCGGTCTCTCCCAACCCGGTCGTGTGCAGGTGCTCGACGACGGCTTCACGCGTTTCCTGCCGGCGCGCAAGGGCCAGGCCAGCCGACGCGACCGTTTCCTGACGATGACGGCGACTCAGCGCGCCCGCGTGCTTGAAGCCCTGGTGCAACTCACCGTTCAGCCGCCCCGATGATGAAACCCCTCCTGCTCGCCTCGCTCTTCCTCACTGGCCTGGCCACCGCCGCGCCGGTGAAGGTGATCTTTGACACCGACATGGCCAACGACTGCGACGACGCCGGTGCGCTGGCCGTGCTGCATGCGCTGGCCGACCGCGGTGAGGCAGAGATCCTCGCCATCGTCACCAACCGCAAGGATCCGTCGAACGCCTCGGCCGCGGCCTGTGCTGCGATCAACCGCTGGTATGGCCGGCCGGACATCCCGCTGGGCACCGACAAGGACGGCGCCACAATCCGCGGCGGTCGCCCGAGCAGTTACGCGCCCGTGCTGCGCGACGAGTTTCCGCATGACGCCAAACCCGACGACCAGATGCCGGATGCGCTCACCGTGCTGCGCAGCGCCCTCGCTGCGCAACCGGACGGCAGCGTCACCTACTGCTCGGTCGGCGCACTCAGCAATCTTGAGGACCTCCTCCGCTCCAAGCCCGATGCCGTCAGCCCGCTGAACGGTCTGGAGCTCATCCAACAGAAGATTCGCCTGACCGTGATCATGGGCGGCGGCTTCCCGCGCACGGCGAATCCAGAAACGAATCTCAAGCTCGATCCCGCCGCCGTTGTCACCGTCGTCAACGAATGGCCCGGGCCGATCCTCTGGCAGGGGTACGAGGTCGGTGCCGCCCTGATCACCGGGGCAGAACTGAAAACAACGCCGAAGACCAACCCCGTGCGCCGTGCCTTCGAGCTGCGCCCGCACCACGGGCACACCGCCCTCGATTACGGCAAACCCAGCCACGACCAGGCCACGGTCCTGCTCGCCGTGCGCGGACCGCAACCGGAGCTTTGGGACGTCATCGAAAAGGGCCGCGTCGTCTGCGATTCCGACGGCCACACGCAGTGGTCGCGCGACTGGGCGAAGCAGCATCGTTATGTGAAGATCGACGGCTCCCCGCGCTCACTCACTGCCATCATCGGCGAACTCATGGCCGCGCCTCCCGCGCGTGCCGCCGCCAAGCCCTGAACTTTTTCCAACCCGCTCATGAAACCCACCCTGCTTGCCTTGTTCGCTCTTGTCGGCCTCGCCCAGGCCGCTCCCGTGAAGCTCATCTTCGACACCGACATGGGCAACGATGTCGACGACCTCATGGCCCTGGTCATGATCCACAACCTGCAGAAGCGCGGCGCCTGTGATCTGCTGGCGGTGACCATCACCAAGGATCATCCGCAGGCCGCCGCCTTTGTCGACGCGGTCAACACGCTCTACGGGTATCCAGACGTGCCGATCGGTGTCGTTCGCGACGGCGCGGCGAAGGAGGCGGGCAAGTTCAACCTGCTGGCCGCGGAGAAGCAGGCCGACGGTTCACCGCGCTACCCGCACGATCTGAAAAGCGGCGAGGACGCCCCGGAAGCGGTCGCCCTGCTCCGGCAAACCCTCGCCGCCCAGCCCGACGGCAGCGTCGCGATTGCCCAGGTGGGTTTCTTCACCAACCTCGCCCGCCTGCTCGACTCCAAGCCTGACGCGCATTCGCCGTTGAACGGCCGCGAGCTGGTCGCCAAGAAGGTGAAGGTGCTCAGCCTCATGGCCGGTGCCTTTCAGACGGTCAACTGGAACACCCGACACCTCGAGTACAACGTCAAGCTCGACGTGCCCGCGGCGCAGAAGCTGGCGAAGGAGTGGCCGACCCCGCTGGTCTGGAGCGGCTTTGAAATCGGCGTCGCCGCGGCCTTCCCGCACCGTGTC
>CANNUR010000162.1 GCA_947523045.1 uncultured Prosthecobacter sp. | reverse complement strand
AGCTGCGTGATGAATACGGCCGCAACACCGCCGGTCAGCGCTTCCTGCTCGCCCGCCGCCTCGTTGAAGCCGGTGTGCGCATGGTTTCGGTCAACTACGGCAGCTGGGACCATCACTCCAACATCAAGGGTTCCTTTGATCGTCAGGCGCCGGATTTCGACCAGGCCTTCGCCCGCCTGATCCGCGACCTCGACGAGCGCGGCATGCTCAAGCGCACGCTGGTCATGGTCAGCTCCGAGTTCGGCCGCACGCCCAAGATCAACGGCACCAACGGGCGCGACCACTGGCCGCGCGTGTTCTCGGTGGCCCTCGCTGGCGGCGGTGTCAAGGAAGGCTACATCCACGGCGCCTCCGACCCGCTCGGCGGTGAGCCCGACCGCGATGCGGTCGGCCCGGAAGATCTCGCGAAGACCATGTACCGCCTTCTCGGCATCAATGCCGAGAAGCGCATCATGGCCGACGGCACCCGCCCGATCGACATTGTCAACGGCGGACGCATTCTCAGCGAGGTCATTGCCTGACCGGTTCCCTTCGTAGGCTTCCCAATCCGGGGCGGTGTGGCAGCCACACCGCCCCTCTCCGTTTGCCGCGCGCCCGGGCGGGCTCCGCGCATTCCCTGCAACAAGAGGCCGCCCCATCTCCGTAGTTAGTCTGTCAACCCCTGATCGCCATGTCCAAACTCCTCCTCGTTCCGGCCCTGCTCGCAGTCGCCACCCTGCAGGCGCTGGCCGCCTATCCCGACTTCACCAGCACGACCCCGCGCGGCGCCCAGCGCGGTTCGGAGCTGAAGGTCGTGCTCGCCGGCAGCCGTCTGGCTGACTTTGAGAGCCTCATCTTCGCCTCGCCCGGCTTCACCCAGAAGAGCGTCGACAAGGTCGAGAACAACCGGGTTGAGCTGACCCTGCAGGTCGCTCCCGACACGCGTCTTGGCAACCATCTGTTCCGCATTCGCACCCGCTCCGGCGTCTCGCATGGCCGCCAGTTCTTTGTCGGTCCCTTCCCGGTGGTCGAAGAGAAGGAGCCGAATAGCGAGTTCGACGCCGCCCAGGCCACCGAACTCAACCGCACCTTGGAAGGTGTCATCACCAACGAGGATGTCGATTACTACAAGATCAGCGCCAAAAAGGGCCAGCGCATCAGTCTCGAGGTCGAAGGCATCCGCCTCGGCTACACGATCTTTGATCCGTACGTCGCCATTCTCGACAAGGACCGCTTTGAAAAGGCCTTCTCTGACGACACCATTCTGTTCCGCCAGGACGGCTACTGCTCGTTCGTTGCCGAGTACGACGGCGATTACTACGTCATGGTGCGCGACTCCTCCTACCGCGGTGCCGGCAACTACTACTACCGCGTGCATGTCGGCAGCTTCCGTCGTCCCGACGTGGTGTATCCGGCCGGCGGGCGGCTGGGCTCGACCCAGAAGGTGCGGTTCATCGAAAAGGATGCCTCCTTTGAGGAAGAGGTGAAGCTGCCGGAAGCCGCCATCGAAGGATATAGCCTGTTCTCCGCCACCCAGGAGCCGGCGCCCTCGGGCAACGTCTTCCGCCTGGTCAACTTCGACAATGTCCTTGAGGCCGAGCCGAACAACGAACTCGCCAAGGCCACCGTCTCCGATGCCAAGACCCAGTCCGTCGCCTTCAACGGCGTCATCGATCAGCCGGGCGACATCGATTTCTTCAAGCTGTCGCTCAAAAAAGGGCAGCAGCTCGAGGTGGAGACCTTCGGGCAGGCACTGGGTTCGCCGCTGGATTCCGTGGTCAACGTCCTCAACGCCAAGGGTTCCAACGTTGCCAACAACGACGACGGCGGCGGTCGCCGCCGGCTCGACAGCAAGTTCAAGGTCAATGTGCCGGCCGACGGCGAGTACTACCTGCGCGTTACCGACCACCTGGAGCGCGGTGGAGCGAACTTCGTGTACCGCGTTGAAGTGATCAACTCCGAGCCGGTGCTGGCCTTCTCCTCGCCGCATTACACCGTCAACGACTCGCACTACCGCCAGTTCATCGCCGTGCCGCGCGGCGGCCGCATGGTGCTGCTGGAGAACATCGTCCGCAGCAATGTCAGCGGCGACTTTCAGTTCGAGGCGTCCGGTCTGCCCCAGGGGGTCAAGCTGGTCACCCAGAACCTGCCCAAGGATTACAGCAGCATTCCGCTGATGTTCGAGGCCGCGCCCGACGCACCTCTCGGTCATGCCGCCGTGCCGGTCACGCTCAAGTCGGCTGATCCCAAAATCACCACGGTTGGCCGCATGCGCCAGGAGTTTGACGTCGTCCGCAACGGCAACGTCATCTATCTGACCGAGATTCAGGATCGACTGCCGGTGGCCGTCGTCGAGGAGGCACCGTTTGCCCTGGAAATCGAGAAGCCGGCCGTGCCGCTCGTCAACAACGGCATGCTCCAGCTCAAGATCAAGGCCGTGCGCAAGGAGGGATTCAAGGCGCCCATCCGCGTGTTCATGACTTGGAAACCCTCCGGCGTCAGTTCGCTCGGCGAGCAGACCATCCCGGAAGGCAAGGACGAGTGCTATTTCCAGCTCGACGCCAATGCCAATGCCCCGGCCGGCAAATGGAACTTTGTTGTCATGGGTGAGGCCGATGCCGGCAACGGCCGCGTCTACAATGCCTCGCCCTTCTGCGAAGTCACCACCGCCCCGGCCTTCCTCACCGCGCCGGCCATCCCGCTGGTGGCGGTCGAGAAGGGCCAAGAGACCGTCATGGTCGCCAAGCTCGAGCACCTGCAGCCCTTCGAGGGCGAGGCCGTGGCTGCCATCACCGGCGTGCCTGACACCATTCCGGTCGAGCCCGCCAAGATCACCAAGGACACCAAGGAAGTGAGCTTCACGGTCAAGACCGACGACAAGTCGCCCATCGGCAAACAGTCGAACCTTTTCGTCCGTGTCGAGATTCCGGTGCCAGGTGGCACCACCACCCACCGCATCGCCCTTGGCTCGACCCTGCGCATCGATGCACCGCGCAAGGCCGCTCCGGCGCAGCCGGTCGTCGCCGAGGCCAAGCCAAAAACCGAGGCCAAGCCGGCCGCACCAAAGCCGCTGTCCCGCCTTGAGCAGCTGCGCCAGGAAGCCGCCGGCAAGTGAGCTGACTGTGATAAATGCGTTTCATCCCACGTAGGTAAGCCCAATACCCCCATGCAACGTCTCCACCCCCTCCGCTTCCTGGGAGCCGCCGCCCTGCTTGCGTCCGCCGCCTCGGCCGAACCGGCCAAGGTTGACTTCGCCCGCGTCCAGGCCATGCTCGAGAGCAAGTGCCTCGAGTGCCACAACCCCGACAAGGTGAAGGGCGACCTGCTCATGCACACCGCCGAAGCCCTGCTCAAGGGCGGCGACAGCGGGCCGGCCCTGGTGCCCGGCAAGCCGGATGAGAGCGAACTGGTCAAGCGCCTGATTCTGCCGGCCGATCACGACGACCTCATGCCGCCCAAGGGCGGCCCGCTGCCGGCGGCCGACATCGAACTGGTCAAGGCCTGGATCGCCCAGGGAGCCCAGTGGCCGCAGGGCGTGGTCATGCGTTACAAGTCGCCGGAGGAGATCAAGGCCGAGGCCGACCTCGCTTCCCGTGTCGCTTCCATCAAGAAGCTTGAGATCTTCCCGGAGAAGCTCGCGCTCGAAACCAAGCGCGACCAGCATCAGGTCGTGGTCATGGCAACCTTTGCCGATGCCACCACGCGCGATGTCACCCGTTTTGCCGGCCTGCGCGTCGCTGATCCCAAGCTGGCGAGCCTTGAGGGCGACATCCTCAAGCCGCTGGCTGACAGCGGCACGACGCAGCTGGTGGCCTCGATCGGTGAGCAGACCGTCACGGTCCCGCTGGAGGTGCGCGGCGGTCACAAGGATCGTCCGGTCTCCTTCCAACTCGATGTCATGCCAATCTTCCTGCGTGGCGGCTGCAACGCAGGCGGCTGCCACGGCGCCGCCCGCGGCAAGGACGGCTTCCGTCTCAGCCTCTTCGGCTTTGACCCGCAGGGTGACTACGTGCGCCTGACCCGCGAGATGGTCGGTCGCCGCATCAACCTGGCCATTCCGGAGGAGTCCACCCTCGTCGAGAAGGCGGTTGGTGCCGTGCCGCATTCCGGCAACCAGTGCTACACGCCGGAGTCGCAGTACAACCAGACCATCCTCGAATGGATCGGCACCGGCGCGCCCGCCGACGCCAAGGATGTCGCCACCGTCACTGGCATCGAGGTCTATCCCAAGCAGATGGTGCTCGAAGGGGCGGGCAACAGCCAGCAGATGACCGTGCGCGCCACCTACTCGGATGGCACGGACCGCGACGTCACCAAACTGGCGCTGTTCATGTCGAACAACGACCCCACCGCGACTGTCAACGCCGATGGCCTGATCACGTCGGCCGAGCGCGGCGCGGCCTTCATCCTGGCCCGCTTCGACGTCTACAGTGTCACCGCCCAGGTGCTCGTCATTCCCGAGAAGATCCAGTATGAGCGGCCGAAGGTCGCCGAGGCGAACTACATCGACACCCTGGTCAATGAGAACCTGCACAAGCTGCGCATTCTGCCCTCCGGCATTTGCACCGACGAGGAGTATGTCCGCCGCGCCTGCATCGATGTCGTCGGCCTGTATCCGAAGCCCGAAGAAGTCCGCGCCTTCCTGGCCGACGCCAATCCGAAGAAGCGCGAGGCCCTCGTCGACGGACTGCTGCAGCGCAAGGAATTCACGGAACTCTGGGTGATGAAGTGGGCCGAGCTGCTGCAGATCCGCTCCAACATTCCCGGCAACAACAACCGCCCGCCGTTCTACAAGAACGCCCTGCTGTATCACAACTGGCTGTCGGAGCGCATCGCCAAGAATGTGCCCCTTGACGACATCGTGGTTGAACTGCTGTCCGCCACCGGCGGCACTGTTTCCAACCCGCCGGTGAACTTCTATCAGACCGAACTCGACCAGTTGAAGCTGACCGAGAACGTCGCCCAGGTGTTCATGGGCATGCGCATCCAGTGCGCCCAGTGCCACAACCATCCCTTCGATCGCTGGACGATGGACGACTACTACGGCTTCAAGGCCTTCTTCTCCCAGATCGGCCGCAAGAACACGGACGACCCTCAGGAGGTCATCATCTACAACAGCAAGTCCGGCGAATCGCGCCACTTCCTGACCCAGGCGGTGATGAAGCCGAAGTTCCTCGGCGGTGAGACGCCCGAGCTCAAGCCCGGCGAGGACCGCCGCCGCGTGCTCGCCGAGTGGCTGGTCTCGCCGAAGAACCCCTACTTCGCGCGCAACATCGCCAACATCACCTGGGCCCACTTCTTCGGCACCGGCATTGTCGATCCGGTCGATGACGTGCGCGTCTCCAATCCGCCGTCGAACCCCGAACTGCTCGCGGCGCTGGCGGAAAACCTGGTCACCTCGAAGTATGACATGCGCAAGCTGGTCAAGGACATCTGCACCTCGATGACCTACCAGCGCAGCACCAAGGTCAACGAGACCAATGCCAGCGACAAAAAGAACTTCTCGCATGCCCAGGTGCGCCGCGTGCGCGCCGAGGTCCTGCTCGACGCGATCTCGCAGATCACCGAGACACCCAACAAGTTCCAGGGCTTGCCGCTCGGCGCCCGCGCGGTGCAGATCGCCGACGGTGCGGTCAGCAACTACTTCCTCACCACCTTCGGCCGCGCCAAGCGTGAGTCGGTCTGCTCCTGCGAGGTCAAGATGGAGCCCACCCTGTCGCAGGCACTGCACCTGATGAACGGTGACGCCGTCAACGATCGCATCCGCCAGGGCAAGGTTGTGGCCAAGCTCATCGAGGCGAAGAAGAGCGACCGCGAAATCATTGAGGATCTCTACCTGCGCGTGTTCGGCCGCCTGCCGCTCGACAAGGAGTGGCAGCCGATCCAGCAGACCCTGGCCGCCGCGCCCGACCAGCGCCAGCAGGCCCTGGAGGACGTTTTCTGGGCCCTGATGAACTCGAAGGAGTTTTACTTCAATCACTGACCGGGCGGCGACCGCCCGTCCTCCCGTCGCCACCCACCGCCGCACCGTTGCGCGGTGCCGAGGTCGCGGTGCCCCACGATCCCCCCAAGCCAAGCCCCCATGAAAACCCGCTGCTCGCTTCTCTTCCTCTCCGCCCTGGCCTCCGCGGCCGCTCAGGACACGGGGAAGATCACGTACGAGGACCACATCAAGCCGCTGCTGGAGAATAAGTGCTTCTCCTGCCACAACCCCGACAAGAAGCGCGGTGACCTCGATCTCACCAGCTTCGGCGCGGTCATGACCGGCGGCGGCGGTGGCGCGGTGGTCGATGCCGGCAACCCTGATGGCAGCCGACTGTGGACCACCTGCGCGAAGAAGGAGGAACCCTTCATGCCGCCGGAAGGCACGCCGCTGAACGCCGAGGAACTGAAAACCCTCGCCGCCTGGGTCAGCGGCGGCCTGCTGGAAACGAAATCGAGCATCGCCAAGAAGTCGACCAAGCCCAAGGTCGACATGGCGGTCGCCGTCACCAGCGGCCGGCCCGAGGGACCGATTGCCCGGCCCGAGCACGTGCTGCTGGAGCCCGTTCTGGTGGCGCCGCGCACCACGGCGGTGACCGCCATGGCAGCCAGCCCGTGGACCTCCCTGGTCGCGGTGGCCGGCGTGAAGCAGATCCTGCTCTACGACACGGAGAGCCGCCAGCTTGCCGGCGTCTTCCCGTATACGGAAGGCTACGCGCGTAGCCTGCGCTTCAGTCGCAACGGTTCCCTGCTGGTCATGGGCGGCGGGCGCGGCGGCAAAATGGGCCATGCCGTGGTCTGGGACGTCAAGACCGGCAAGCGCATCATCGAGGCCGGCGCCGAGTTCGACCAGGTGATGAGTGCCGACATCAGCCCCGACCACAAGAAGGTTGTAATCGGCAGTCCCTCGAAGAAGGTCAAGGTCTACGACACCG
>CANNUR010000161.1 GCA_947523045.1 uncultured Prosthecobacter sp. | reverse complement strand
CCACGGCGGATGGCCTTCATCTTGCGGTTGCTGCGGTCCATGCGCCAGCACAGGTCGCGCTCCGCCGCCGCCACCTCGCCGCGCGCCAGCGGCACGAGGTCGATGCCATCGAGGGGGCGGTCGGCCGGCAGTTCCAGACCAGCGGCCTTCAGGAAGGTGGTGTGCAGGTCCATGGTGATGGCGGGGGTGGCGCAGACGGCGCCCTTGGGCAGGCGGGCCGGCCAGCGCATCAGGCAGGGCACGCGGATGCCGCCCTCCCAGAGGGTGGCCTTGTGGTGGAAAAACGGCGCGTTGCTGGCGTAGCGCTCACCGCCGTTGTCGCTGGAAAAGACAAAGAGGGTGTTGTCGAGCACGCCCTGCTTTTCCAGTTCGGCCAGCAGTTGGCCGACCCCCAGATCGACACGTTCCAGCATGGCCTTGTAGATGGCGCGGCTGCCTTCGAGCATGTTCGCCTTGGTGACGGCCGGTGTGCCGGGGGTGTCCGGCGGCTGGAAGGGGGCGTGCAGGGCGAGGTGGGGCACGTAGAGGAAAAACGGCCGCTTGCCCTGCTCGCGGACAAAGCGCACGGCGCGCTCGTTGACCAGATCGGTGAAGTAGCCCTCGGCCTTGACCGGCCGCAGGCCGTCGCGCAGGGCCTGGGTGCCATCGTAGTAGTGGTGGCGATAGTAGTCGGCATGGCCGAGCAGTTCGCCGAAGTATTCGTCGAAGCCGCGTTTCAGAGGGTTGTACTCGTCCTTGTAACCGAGGTGCCACTTGCCGAAGGCAGCGGTGGCGTAGCCAGCCTTTTGCAGGCGCTGGGCGATCGTGGTTTCGCCCTCGGGCAGCCCGAGGCCGTGGATGTCGGGCTCCGGCACCCAGTCGCTGCCGACCTTGCGCCATTGCTCCACCTGGTAGCCGAAGGCGAACTCGATGCCGGTGCGCTGCTGCCAGCGGCCGGTCATGAAGCCGACGCGGGGCGGCGTGCACCCGGGGGCATTGGCGTAGAAATCCGTGAAGCGCACACCCTCGGCGGCGAGGCGGTCGATGTTCGGCGTGCGGATGTCGGTGCTGCCGGTGCAGCCGAGGTCGCCATAGCCCATGTCGTCGGCGAGTACGAAGACAAGGTTGGGTGGGGTGGCAGCCTGCAGGCAGGTCGTCAGGGCAAGCAGAAGACAGGCGAAACGCGACAGGGACATGCCGCCAGCCTAGCGGCAGCAGCGCCGCCAAGGCAACCTGGAAACGCGCTCAGGCCCGGTTGCCGGCCCGGCGTGCGCCCCAAGCGAGACCGCGGCGGACGATCCACACCGCGCAGCCGCCGACCAGCAGGCCGAGGCCGATCGACGGCACGACATCGCTCGGCCAGTGGGCGCCGACGTAGATGCGCGAGTAGCCGACCAGCGCGGCGAGGGTGAAGGCGAGCGCGCCCCAGCCGCGGCGGAAGTGGGCGATGACCATGGCGGCGGCGAACAGGTTGACCGTGTGGCTGCTTGGGAAGGACTTGCCGTGATGAACGGGCTTCGGCCGGCCGGGGCGCTGAATCGGCGGCTCGAACAAGCGGGCGAATTCCGGCCAGGCCTTGCCGAGGTCACGCACCAGGACCTCGGCGGTGACATCCTGAGGGCGGACGCGACCGACCGCGTACTTGAGGCCGTTGGAGAC
Organism: uncultured Prosthecobacter sp.; assembly: GCA_947523045.1. Taxonomy (GTDB): domain Bacteria; phylum Verrucomicrobiota; class Verrucomicrobiia; order Verrucomicrobiales; family Verrucomicrobiaceae; genus Prosthecobacter. The sequence goes on along the minus strand of CANNUR010000161.1, from coordinate 5,265 downwards.
CAGTCCGTCACCGAGACAGATCGCCACGGTCATGCAGAGCAGGAATTGTCGGCCTTCGCGGCCACCGCGCCAAGCCAGCCAGAGGCCAGCGAGCACAAGCAGCGGCAGCCAGGCATGGATGGAGGACACCGCGGGCATCAGCCAGTCGAGCAGCGGATGGGTCCACTCCCGGTTGATGCGCAGCAGCCATTGCAGGTCCCAGTCCATCATGAGCCGGTGCCTCCGGGTTTGGGCCAAGCTTGCAACTGGCGTCCGAGAAAGACGTCGAAGGTGCGCAGGCGACCGCCGGCCAGCGGCACCTCAACGCGGCCGAGGCTGTCCACGGCTTCGAAGCGACTGGCCAGCCGGGCGGCCAGTGGACGCGGCGCGGCCTTGCCGGCCTGCAGGATGAGGGCGTCGTCGCCGAGGCGTTCCTCGGGGCCGGGCCAGACTTCATACTGGGAATCGATGCCCTCCGACTTGCTCCAGCGGTAGACACGCGGCTGCTGGGGCAGGGTGAAGGCGAGTTGGGCGGCGTCGTAGCGGTAGCCGGCTACCAGAACGAAGGTGTGCTGCGGGCGCGGAACGCGCTTGAGGAAGGTGCCGGCCTGGCGGCCGGTTTCGCGCCACCCCTGCGTTTCGGCGATTTTGCCGGGGGCGGGCAGGGCGCCAAGCAGGATGGCACCGAGGACCAGGTGTAGCACGACGGTGATCGCGGCGGCACTGCGCAGGCAGGCGCGCCGCCAGCCCGGTCGGGCGGCGGGCAGGCCGTCCAGTCGGCCGTCGAGCCAGGCGGCGGCGAGCAGGAAGAGCGGCAGGTAGAACACGGCGGGCCAGTTGGGATTGATGTGCTGGCGCAGCGAGAGCAGCAGGAAGCCCAGCAGCGGCGGGGCCGAGAAGATCAGCAGGAAGCGTTCCTCCCGGCCGAGGTTGCGCCAGCGGCGTAGGCCGAACCAAGCGACCGTGACCAGAGCGGCGAAGGTGACCGGCGTGTACACCAGGGCCTGCACCGCAGGAAACTCAAGGGTGCGCGCCAGCCAGTCGCCGAAGCCGAGGCTCTCCGTGTCGAAGTGATGCTTGGTGTGCTCGACGGTGATCCAGTGGTGCCGGCGGTTCCAGTCGAGCACCGGCCCCAGGCAGGCGGCGCCGACGAGCACGGCCAGCCAGAGTCGCGGGTTGCGCAGCAGCGGTCGGTCGGCGGGTGAAACGAGGCCGAACAGCAGGAGCAGGACCGGAAAGACGAGCATCATCTGCTTGCTGAGCACGCCGAAGCCGAGGGCGAGGGCCAGCCCGGCCCAGGGCAGCAGGCGGCCAGGCTGCTCAATCGCCCGCCAGGCGCAGAGCAGGCCGCAGGACCAGGCGAGCAGGAGCGGCGCGTCAATGGTGAAGAACAGGTTGAGGCCGGCATTGCCGGGCGTCATTGCCAGCAGCAGGCCCGCGAGCCAGGCCGTGCGGGCGCCGAACAGGCGGCGTGCCAGGGCGAAGGCAGCCATCAGGGTGGCGGTGCCGAACAGCAGTGGCGCCAGGCGGATGCCCCATTCGGCATTGCCCGTCAGCCAGCCGACCCCGGCCATGAGCCAGCCGATCATCGGCGGCTTGCTGAAGTAACCCCAGTCTGGTCGCCGGCCCCAGTCCCAGTAGTACGCCTCATCGCCGAGCAGGTCGGCGCGGTCGCTGAACAGCAGGCCGAGGCCCAGCCGGAACAGGACGAGGCCGATGAGCAGGCCGCCGAAGCGGCGCGTCCACAGGGAGTCGTCGGCGTGGGAGGGGGGCGGGCTCAAACGGCCAATCTAGGCGTGGACGGCGGGCGCACAAGCCTGCGTCGGTGAAAAACCCTCAAGGTGGGCCGCTGCCGGGGGGTCAGGCCGCCAAGGCGTCGGCGACGCCCTTGAAGAAGTAGTAGCCCCAGCCGCGCTCGGCGCCCTGCCAGTCGGGATCGTAGTGGGTCTCGCGGCCAATGAAGCGTTCCGGATGCGGCATGAGTCCGAAGATGCGCCCGGTGGCGTCCTGCAGGCCGGCAATGCCGGCGCTGGAGCCGTTGATGTCGGCGCCGTAGAGCAGGGCGGCGCGGCCGTCCTTGACGTACTGCTCGGCATCGCCGGGCTCGCCGACGAAGCGGCCTTCGGCGTGGGCGACCGGCAGTTCGAAGCTGTCCGGCAGGGCCTTGAGGAAGGGGCTGGTGTTGCCGTTCTTGCGCAGCGGCGCCCAGCGGCAGAGGAAGCGGCCGCTGGTGTTGTGGATGAGGCTGCCGCGCGGCAGCAGGCCGAGCTGGGTGAGGATCTGGAAGCCGTTGCAGATGCCGAGCACGTAGCCGCCGCCAGCGACGAAGGCCTGCAGGCGTTCGCCGAGTTTCTGGCGGGTCATCAGGCGGGCGATGCGGCCGCTCATGACGTAGTCGCCATAGCTGAAGCCGCCGGAAAAGACGACCAGGGCGGCGCGGTCGAGCGCCTCGGGTTCGAGCAGGGCGACCGGCACGATTTCACTCGTGAACCCCGCCGTTTCCAGGGCGCGGGCGGTCTCGGCATCGCAGTTGGTGCCGGGGAACTTGATGAGAAGGGCGTGGGGCATGGATCAATAGTAAGGGGTGAGGCCGTTCTGCCAGAGCGGCTTCAGGTCGGCGAGGGCGGAATCAACGAGGGTGGTGCCGCGGTGGGTGAGGTGCAGCCAGCGTTCACCGGTGCTCTCGCCGATGACGACGGCGCCGGCGGCGGTGACGGCTTCGACATGCTCGGGCGCCACTTCCAGGAGCAGGCGGCCGGGGGTTTCGCCAAAGAGAATCTCGGCCGTCGTGCAGGCCTTGTCGGCCGGCACATTCTCGAGCTCGATCTTCAGGCCAGCCTTGCCGCTGAAGGCCATCTCGGCGAGGGCGACGGCGAGGCCGCCTTCAGAGACGTCGTGGGCGGCGAGCACGGCACCCTGCTTGACGAGCTCGTGGTAGCGTTCGTAGGCGGCCCAGGTTTCGGCTTCGTCCCAGGTCGGGGCGCCGTCGACGCCGGCGCCCTGGCTGTGGCGGGCGAAGACGCTGCCGCGCAGGCCGGGGGTGCAGCGGCCGAGCAGGCAGAGCTTGCTGCCGGCGCGGCGCAGCGAGGCGCCGGTGACGTGGCGGGCGTCCTCGACGATGCCGAAGCCGCTGACCAGCAGGGTGACCGGGATGGAAACGGGGCCGTCCTCGGTGATGAAGTAGTTGTAGAAGCTGTCCTTGCCGGAGACGAAGGGCGCGCCGTAGGCGAGCGCGGCCTGGGCCATGCCCTTGGTGCATTCGACCAGGGCGCCAAGCTCGCGCTCGTTGTCCGGGTTGCCCATGCAGAAGTTGTCGAGGATGGCGATGCGGCGCGGGTTGGCGCCCATGGCGACGAGCTGGCGCACGCATTCATCGACGCAGGCGCGGCCCATGGCGTGGGGATCGGTCTTGCCCCACTCGGGCAGCAGGGCGCAGCCGAGGGCGACCAGCTGGTCGCTGCCGTCGACGCGGATCACCGCGCCGTCCTGCGGGGCGTCACCGCTGGCGCCGGCGAGCGGCTTCAGCACGGTGTTGCCCTGCACTTCGTGGTCGTACTCGCGGATGATGGGCTCGCGCGAGACGATGGCGAAATCCGACAGCAGGGTTTTCAGCACCTGCGTCCAGGATTCCGGGCGCATGGCGACCTTGGGCGCGCGGGTGGCCGGCTGGCGCCAGTGGGCGCGCAACTCGCGGCGCGGGGCGCCATGGAGTTTTTCCACCGGCAGGTCGCAGACGGCCTCGCCGTGGTGCCAGACCTTGAGGCGCTGGCTGCCGTCGGCCTTGGCGAGGGTGAAGATTTCCGTCTGCCAGGTGTCGGCCAGCTTCTGCAGTTCGGGCAGGTTTTTTTCTTCGACGGCGAGCACCATGCGCTCCTGCGATTCGGAGATGAAGACCTGCCAGCTCTCCAGGCCGGGCTCCTTGAGCGGCACGTTTTCCAGCCAGACGTCGCCGCCGACCTCGCTGAGCATCTCGCCCGCGGCGCTGGAGAAACCGCCGGCGCCGCAGTCGGTGACAAATTCAATGAGACCGGCCGCGCGAGCGGCGAGCACGAAGTCAGCGGCCTTTTTCTCCTCGATCGGATTGCCGATCTGCACGGCGGTCTGGTCCTCCTCGTGGGAGTCGGTGGTCAGTTCGGCGGAGGAGAAGGTGGCGCCCTTGAGACCGTCCTTGCCGGTGCGGCCGCCGGCGGCGATGAGCAGGTGGCCGGGCTTGACCTCCTTGGCGATGTCCTGAATCGGGATGATGCCGGCGGTGCCGCAGAAGACGAGCGGGTTGTAGATGAAGCTCTCGTCGAACTGGATGGCGCCGTTCACCGTCGGGATGCCCATGCGGTTGCCGTAATCGCGCACGCCGCGCACGACGCCGCGCAGGATGCCGAGCGGGTGGATGACGTCCTTGGCCTTGAGATCCTCCTGCTTGGTGTCGGGCGGGCCGAAGCAGAACACGTCGAGTGAGGCCACCGGCTTGGCGCCCTTGCCGGCACCGAGGATGTCGCGGATGACGCCGCCGAGGCCGGTGTTGGCGCCGGCGTAGGGCTCGATCGCGCTCGGATGGTTGTGGGTCTCGACCTTCAGGCAGACTGCCTTGTCGTCGTCGAGCTTCACAAAACCGGCGTTGTCAACGAAGGCGCCGAGCACGAAGTCGGGCTTCTCCGTCATGATCTTCTCGGTGACCGAACGCACGTAGGTCTTGAACAGGCTGTCGACCTCCTCCTCGCGGCCGTCGAGCGTGTGGCGGATGCGGGCGTTGAAGATGCGGTGCTTGCAGTGCTCGCTCCAGGTTTGGGCGATGACCTCGAGCTCGACATCGGTCGGGTCGCGGCCCTCGGCATCAAACAGGGCGCGCACGGCCTCCATGTCCGCGCGGGACAGGGAGAGCTTCATCTGCTTGGAGAGCTCGAGCAGGCGGTCGGCGTCGAGGCCGCGGACCGGGATCGTGCGATAAACCGCACGCTCGGTGCGGGGGGCGGAGGAGGGGGCGGATTGCAAGGCGTGGGGGAGGTTGACTCGGCAGGAACCGATTTGGCGAGAAAACCGGACCGGTCAACGGCGGAGGCGGCAGGCCTCAGATCATGCCCAGCTTCATCTTGCCCTCGATCGAGATCATGCCCTGGTTCCACGCAGGCTCCCAAACCAGCTCGACGACGGCATCATCCATGTCCTCAATGGTGAGGATCCGGCTCTGGGCGTCGGCGGCAATCGTCGGGCCCATGCCGCAGCCCGGGGCGGTCAGGGTCATCTTGACCACCGCACGGTTCTTGCCGTCCTCGGTCGCCTCGACGTGGC
>CANNUR010000160.1 GCA_947523045.1 uncultured Prosthecobacter sp. | reverse complement strand
CCTTGAGGGCGTCGAAACCGAAGCCCCCGCCCCCGTGCAGCAACTGCCGCGCGGCAGCGGCCAAACGGTGCTGATCGTCGACGACGAGGAGTCAGTCCGCCAGATCGCCCGCCAAACCCTGCAGACCTTTGGCTACCGCGTCCTGCTCGCCGCCGACGGTGCCGAAGCCACCGCCATCTTCGCCGCGCGCCACCGGGAGATCGATGTGGTGCTGACCGACATGATGATGCCGGTTATGGACGGTGCTGCGGCGATTCAAGTTCTACTGCGCATCGCCCCGGGAGCACGCATCATCGCCTCCAGCGGCCTGCACGTGGAAGCGATGAAGGCCCGGGCGGAACGCGCCGGTGTGCGCCGCTTCATTCCCAAGCCCTACACCACCGAAACCCTGCTGCAGGCCCTGCACGAGGTGCTGACCGATCCGGTCACTCCCCGCGACTGAACTTCATCACAGGCGCAGGAACAGCTTCTGCCGGTGCAGCCAGGCCAGCAGCAGCCAGACGGCACCGTAGGACGCCAGCACCAGCAGCACGGCGTGGGTCTGCTCCGGCAACCACAGTGACAGACCGCCGAACAAAGTGCCAGCCAGACTGCGGAACGGCGCCATGAACACGGTCGAGATCAGGTAGGCGAGAATGGAGTTGCCGCCGAGCACGAGGAACAATCCGGCCCAGCGCCGCCACCTCAGTCCGTCGAGCACGGCATAAAAAAACGCCAGCAGCAGCCAGCTCAGGCCGCCGCACCACAGCACGTAGGAACTGGTCCAGCGGTTCTTGACGATCGGCAGGTACCAACTCCACAGCCAGCCGATCAGCAGCAAGACCCCGCCGCCTGCGGCCAGCAGCAGGACCCCGCGCCGGAGGTTGGCGGCCCGCTGCAGAACACGCCAGGCAAACACCCCCAGCATCGCGGTGGCGCCATGCGTCCACAAGGTCAGCGGAAAGCCACGCCCGTACCGACTCTTCCAGGGGGCGTCGAGACGGCCGATGGTCTGGTCGTAAAGCCAGTCACTGAAGATGCCGCCTGGCACGAACTGCCCGGCGACGCCGCCCGGCACGGTCACGCCCATCTGCAGCGCCCAGTAGGCCAGCAGTATGCCGGCCGTCACCATCACCTGCGTGCGCTCGCGGGTGAACAGCACGAGGGCCACCGCCATGAAGTAGCCGAAGCCAAGCATCATGAGCACGCTGTAGGAGAGCGCAAACTTGGCGGGATCCCAGGTCAGCAGATTGCCATTCACCCACCAGCCGAAGAAGATCATCCAGCCCAACCGCACCGCCGCCTGACGCAGGATGCACAGCCGGGTGTCACCCGCGCTCAGGCGCTTTTCCACCGACAGAGGCACGGCCACGCCGATGCAGAACAGGAAAAGCGGGAAGATGAAATCGTAGAAGCGAAAACCCTCCCATTCGACATGCTCAAACTGCCGGCGCAACTGCCAGCTCCAGGAACCCTCCGTGGCACCCTCGGTCAATGCACGCACCAGAGCCGTGCCGCCGAGCAGCCAAAACATGGCGAAGCCACGCAGGGCATCGAGCGAGAGCAGGCGGCGTGGAGCAATTTCCATGACGGGTGATTGGCAGCGCGAGGCGAACCCGCCTCAGCGTTTCACCGCAGCCGCCTGCAGGCGCAACACCGCCCCATAGGCCTCAAAGCCACCGGCACCGTCCATGATCCGCGTGCCAAACCCGGCGCCGGCGCTGCAGGAACCGCCGAGAAGCAGCCTCCCGGACGAATGCCAGGCGAGGGTGTAGGCGTTGTCGCCCTTCGGCCCGCCGTTGTCCACCAACCACTCCAGACCGCCCTTGGCATCGAAGGCCGCGGTAAGGATGTCGGTGGCGCCGCGACTGGTCAGCGTCCGGCCGGCAAAAGTGGCGGTGGCGGAAAACTCGCCGGTAACGAAGGCCCGGCCCGTGCCGTCGGTGGCAACACCGAGGCAGTAGTCGGTGCCCGGACCACTCAGCACCCGAACCCACTGCAGTTGGCCGTCGGCCGTGTAGTGACAGAGGAAGCCGTCGTTGTCCTTCGCTCCCGTGGTCGTGAAGGTCTCGGCACCGAAAGTGGCGCTTTCCTTGAACATGCCCGCGCCCCAGACCCGACCCGTGGCATCCACGGCGATCTCATGCAAACCCGCCCCCGGATGCACGGCCGACCAGACCGGCTCGCCTTCCGCCGTCAGCTTGAGCACCAGACTGGCACGCGCGCCGAACTCAAGCGCATGACTGCCGAATCGACCCGAACCGCTGCCACTGCCGCCGATGTAAATATGGCCGCTTCCATCCACGGCCACGCCATGGCCGCTGCCGGAAATTTTTCCCTCGCTGGCACGCACCCAGAGCAACGCGCCGTCGGCATCATACTTGGCACAGAACACCGCGCGTGAGGTCGCCCCGGCATTGACCACGGTGTCGCCAAACCGCACCTCGCCCGCCACCGCGCCGCTGATGATGACGTCCCCCTTGCCGTCAAGGGCAATGCCATGCCCATAGTCGTAGCCTGCGCCACCCGCCGTGCGCAGCCAGAGCAGGCCACCGGCAGCGGAGTATTTGGCGACAAAAAGATCGTAGTCCCCGGCATTCGGCAGGGTCTGCCCGGCGACGACCGCGTCCTTGCTTTCGTAATGGCCGGTGACGTAGGCATTGCCGGCCGCGTCCGTGACCACCCCGTAGGCGCGATCCGTCAGGCTGCCGCCAAAACCACGCAACCACTGCACCCCGCCGTCCGCGTTCACCTTGGCCAGCACGAAATCCATGTTGCCCGCGCCCTGGCGTTGCAGACCGCCTAGAACGATGTCGCCGGTCGCCTCTCCCGCCAGCAACGCGTTGCCCTCGCGATCCAAGGTGACCGCACGAATCTTGTCGCTCTTCGCCCCTCCGCCAAACGCCAGCCATTCGAAGACGGGTTCCGCCGCTTGCAGCGGCAGACAACAGGCGAGGGCGAGGCAGAGGCGGTAAGTCATGGGGCAGGACTACGCCGCGCGGCACCGGGCTGTTTCTCGGTTCTCGCCAACACGGAACCGCGACACCGGCGCAGCAGGGCCCTACCCTTCCGCTTCAGATTCGCTGGCAAGCCGCGCGGTCGGGGGTATGTTAAGCATTCGCCATGGCCGAACCCGCCCCCACCATCGAAACCCGCGAGGAAGTCATGTTTTTCGACACCGACATCGGCGGGGTCGTCCACAACATCGCCTACCTGCGCATGATCGAAACCGCGCGCACCCGCCTCGCCGCCAAGCTCGGCATGCAACTGCGCGAGATGGCGCAGACCCAGGTCTACCCGGTCGTCGTGCGCACGGAGATCGATTACCGCAAACCCGCCACCCTCGGCGATGAACTCATCATCTCCGGTCGCCTCGAGTCCGTCGAGCGCGTGCGTTTCTGGGTCGCCTTCGAAATCCGCCGCGCCGGGGAGGACACCCGCCTGATCACCTGCCGGCAATCACTCGCCCTGGTCCAGATGCCGCAGGGCCGGCCGCTGCGCCTGCCGGCCGACTGGGCCGACAAGTACGGCCACCTCGGCCGCGAGACCGCCTGAGACGCGCCACGGCACTTGCGCGGCCGTCGGCACCGGCTTAAAAAGCCGCCATGGCCACCATCGCCGTCCTCGGCACACTCGACACCAAGGGACCCGAACACGCCTACGTGGCGGACCTCATCCGCGCGCGCGGACATCAGCCCCTGCTCATCGACACCGGCACCGGCGCGCCGGCCAGCGTCACGCCAGACCTGACCCGTGAGCAGGTGGCGACCACCGGCGGCGTTGATCTGCCCGCCCTGCTCAGCCGCCGCGACCGCGGCGAGGCCGTCGCCGCCATGTCCGGCGCCGCGGCCGCCCTGCTCGCCCAGCTTGCCGCCGAAGGCCGCATCCAGGGCGTCATCTCCCTTGGTGGCGGCGGCGGCACCGCCATCAGCACCGCCGCCATGCGCGCCCTGCCGGTCGGTTTCCCCAAGCTGATGGTATCCACCCTCGCCGCCGGCAACACCGCCCCCTACGTCGGCACCAAGGACATCGTCATGATGCCCAGCATCGTCGACGTCAACGGCCTCAACCGCCTGTCGCGCGTCCTGCTGGCGCGCGCCGCCGGCGCCATCTGTGGCATGGTCGAGGCCGAACCTCCCGCGAGCACCGACAAACCGCTGATCTGCGCCTCGATGTTTGGCAACACCACCGAATGCGTCAATGCCGCCAAAAAAATCCTCGAGGACGCCGGCTACGAAGTCCTTGTCTTTGCCGCCACCGGCACCGGCGGCCGCATCATGGAAAGCCTGATCGAAAGCGGCATGATCAGCGGCGTGCTCGACATCACCACCACCGAGTGGGCCGATGAACTCGTCGGCGGCGTGCTCAACGCCGGCCCCACCCGCCTCGAAGCCGCCGGCAAGGCCGGCGTGCCCGCCATCGTCACCCCGGGCTGCCTCGACATGGTCAACTTCGGCGAACCCGCCAGCGTGCCGGAAAAGTTCAAGGACCGACTCTTCTACCCACACAACCCGCAGGTGACCCTCATGCGCACCAACGCCGAGGAAGGCGCCCAGCTTGGCCGCATCCTCGCCGACAAGCTGAACGCCTACACCGCGCCGGTCACCGTCCTCATCCCGCGCCGGGCCATCAGCGTCATCAGCGCCCCTGGCCAGCCCTTCCACGACCCGGAGGCCGACGAAGCCCTGTTCGCCAGCCTGAAGGCCCACCTGCGCGTCGACATCCCCGTCGTCGAAATGGACTGCGAAATCAACGCCCCCGAATTCGCCGCCGCCTGCGCCCACACCCTGCTGGCTCAGCTCAACCGCTGAAGCATCTCCCATCTCCCATCTCCCATCTCCCATCTCCCATCTCCCATCTCCCATCTCCCATCTCCCATCATGTCCCTCGGCCAACTGCTTCTCACCGGTGTGCCCGGTCCCGTCCTCGACGCCGAAACCGCCGCCCGCTTCAAGAAGCTGCAGCCCGGCGGTTTCATCCTGTTCGGCCGCAACATCCAGTCGCCCGAACAACTGCGCAAGCTGATCGACGACCTGCGCGACCTCTCCGACATCGAGCCCTTCATCACCATCGACCAGGAGGGTGGCCGCGTCTCGCGCCTGCGCCTGATCGGCGAGGAGCCGCCGAACGCCCAGCAGTTGCGCGACAAGGGCGATCCAGCCCTGATCAAGTGGCATGGCCGGCTCACCGGCGAGCTGCTGCGCCTGTTCGGCTTCAACCTCGATCTCTGCCCCGTGCTCGACATCTCCTATGACGACACGGCCGACAACTCGCTCAAGGGCCGCTGCTGGGGTCGCGACCCGCAGCAGGTCATCAGCAACGCCGGCGTCTTCAACCGCGCCCTGCGCAAGGAGGGCATCCTCTCCTGCGCCAAGCACTTCCCCGGCTACGGCCCGGCCGAGTGCGACCCTCATGAATTCCTGCCGGTCATCGGCAAGAGCCGCCGCGAGATGGAACTGAGCGAGCTGCTGCCGTACTCCGCCCTGCTGCCGGAACTCGACAGCGTGATGACCTGCCACAGCAATTACACCGCCTACGATCCCGACCGCGGCCGCTGGCCGGCCAGCCTCAGTCACAACGTCTGCACCAAGCTGCTGCGCGACCAGCTCGGCTTTGAGGGCCTGGCGATGACCGACGACCTCGACATGGGTGCCATCCTCAACGAGGTCACCTTCGAGCAGGCCATCCAGGAGGCCGTGCGCGCCGGCAACGATCTCGTCATGATCTGCCACCGCCTGGAGATGGTCGAGCTCGCCCGCCAGCACCTCGAAGGCGTCGAGCACCCGGTCCTGCACGACGCCCTGGTGCGCATCGAGAAGACCAAGAAGCGCCTGCGTGCGCCCGATGCCTTCCGCCTCGACCGCTTCACCGCGATCAACCGCGAGATCTGGGACCTGCGCGTCGCCACCCTTGGCGAGGAACGCGCCAAAATCCTCAGTGTCGAGGACGGCAAGCGCTCACCCGTCGAGCTCTACTGAGCCACCCTCCCCAAATCACAAATCACACATCATCGATCACAGCTCCCCCCTACGGCGACTCCGCCTCCTGCTCATCGGGCATGCGCTCGACAAAGCGCATGGCGTGATCGATGAAGCGCAGCGGCACGTCATCGGTGGGGCCGTTGCGGTTCTTGGCGAGAATGAGCACGGCCTGGCCCTTCTTTTTCGCCTCCGCCTCCTCGTCGCCAACGTCCATCTTGGCGCCGGCATAGTCCTCGCGGGTGAGCAGGCCCACCATGTCGGCATCCTGCTCGATTGAGCCGGATTCACGCAGGTCGGAGAGCACCGGGCGCTGGCCCTTGCGCGACTCGACGGCGCGGTTGAGCTGGGCGAGCACGATGATCGGCACGTTGAGTTCCTTGGCGAGCCCCTTCACGCCGGCGGAGATTTCGGCGATTTCGATCTGGCGGTTCTCCTTGCCGCGCTTGCTGCCCGAGGTCATGAGCTGGAGGTAGTCGATCATGATCATCTCGATGCCGTGCAGCTTCTTCAGGCGGCGCGCCTTGGCACGCATTTCGAGCACATCGAGGCCGGGCGTCTCGTCGATCAGGATGGCCGAGCGCTGCAACTCGCGCGTGGCCTTGGCGAGCGCCTCCTGCTGGGCGCGCGAGAGCAGGCCGCGCGAGAGATCCTGCATGGAGAGCTGGGCGCGCGAGACGAGCAGGCGTCGCACCAGCATGGTGGCGCTCATTTCCAGGCTGAACACTGCGCAGGGCCGGCCGCTGTCGACCGCGATGTGCTCGACGATGTTCATGGCGAGCGAGGTCTTGCCCATCGAGGGACGGGCGGCGATGACGAACATTTCCCCGCCCTGCAGGCCGCTGCTCATGCTGTCGAGCTTGCTGTAACCGGTGGACAAACCGCGCAACTGGCCGGGGTGCTCCAGCATGTATTGAATGCTGTCGATCGCCTCGGCGACGTGGGCGCTGAGGCTCTTGATGCCGTCCTCCTTGCCGGAGGATTCGCGCACGGCAAGGA
>CANNUR010000159.1 GCA_947523045.1 uncultured Prosthecobacter sp. | reverse complement strand
CCCTCTACCAGCAGATGGCGCAGATCTTTGACGGGGTGGCGCAAAATCACCCCGAGTGGCAGCCGGAGATGCTCACCGCCCGGCGCACCCTCGTCCAAAAGGCCCTCACCCGGGTCCAGGCCACCCTCAGCCAACCGGCGCCGCAACCTGCGGCCGCCGCTCCCGCGCCCGCCACCATCGCCAGCCCCGCACCGATGCTGCCCACCTTCGCGCCCGCCGCCGGCGGCGGCCTACCCAGCCTGAGCGAGGCGCTCTCGCAATGGGAGCAGGCCTACCGTCAGCGCGTCCAGGAACTCGAATCGCAAAACAGCCAGATGCAATCGGATCTCGGCAAGTGGCAGCAATGGTACCAGTGGGCCTCCGGCGAAATCACCGGCGCGCGCGGTCGTCTGCAGGAGATCGAGGGCAAGTCCGCCAGCCTCGAAAAGGCCATTCAGGCGATGCAACAGGAGGTCGCCGCCGGTCGCGCCGCCGCTTCGGAACTCGACGCCCTCACCCAGGAAAAACTCGCCCTGCAGGCGGAGTACCAAAAGGCCAGCCAGCGCCTGAGTGGGGCCGAAAAGACCAGCAAGGAAGCCTCGCAGAAGCTCGCCGACGCCTCCCTGCGCATCTCCGAACTGGAGGCCGACCGCAACAAGCTGCTCGCCGAGCGCGACGCCGCCACCAAGGAACGCGACACCCTGAAGACCCAGAACGCCGGCATGAGCGCCGAGATCGAGATGCTCAAGAAGCGCACTCCCGCCCCCGCCAGCCAGGAGGTCGCGCGCCTGGTACAGGAAAACGAGCGCCTGCGCAAGGAGCTCACCACGGTGCAGGAGCAGCTCGGCACACTAAAGAGCGACGTCAGTCGCAAGGACGAGGAAATCGCCGGCCTGCGCGGCCAGATCACCACCCTGCAGGGCGAGATCGCCAGCCTGCGCCAGCAGAGCGGCGCCTACCAGAACCAGGTGGCCGACCTCACCCTCAAGCTCAAGCGCATCCAGGAGGAGAACCCCGAGGCCTTCCCGCCGGAGTTGACGCGTGAAAACGACCTGCTGCGCGAAATCATCATGCGCCAGCTGCGCAGCCAGTACCGCCAGCAGCAGGCCAAGGACCTTGTGCTGCAGGAACTCAAAAAGATGGAGGGCGTCTCGCGCGAGATGCTGGAGCAGGTCGACGAACTCAACCGCAACCGCCTGACCCTGACGCCCGAGGAGGAAAAACTCTTCACCGACCCCGCCGTGCGCGAAATGCTTGGCCAGGAGGGCGGCATCCAGGGCACCCTGATCGCGCGCGTTTCCAAGAAGGAGGATCCCGAGCCGAGCGCGCTCGACAAGCTGCTCAACCAGGCCAACGAGGCCTTTGCCGCCCAAAAATTCACCGAGGCCGCCGGCCTGTTTGAGGAAGCCCTGCGCGCCGAACCGCAAAACACCGCCGCCCTCATCGGCCTCGGCTATGCCCGCCAGCGCGAAAACAAGCTCAATGAGGCGGTTGCCGCCCTGAAAAAGTGCCTGGCCGTCGAGCCGGACAACGAACTCGCCGCCTTCCACCTCGGCGTCACCCACTTCAAACAGCAGAAGTGGCAGGACGCCATGACCAGCTTCGAAAAGGGCCTCGTCAAGAACGCCCGCAACGCCCGTGCCCGCCACTACCTCGGTATCATCTCCACCAAGCTCAACCTGCCCGACCGCGCCGAACGCGAGTTCAAGACCGCGCTTGCCATCGACCCGGCCTACGGCGAGGCGCACTTCAACCTCGCCGTGCTCTACGCGACCTGGGATCCGCCGCGCTGGGATCAGGCCCGCAGCGAGTACCAGGAGGCGCTCAAGAAGGGCGTGCAGCCCGACGAGGCCCTGGAGACCCTGCTCAAGAACACCAAGTCCGTGTCCGCGCGCTGACCCCCCGTGGCCGCCGAACTCGCCCGCGACCTCGAACGCTGGTTCCACCGCCACGGCCGCGACCTGCCCTGGCGCCGCACCACCGATCCCTACGCGATCCTCGTCTCCGAGGTCATGCTCCAGCAGACCCAGATCGCCACGGTGCTCGACCGCGGCTACTACGAACGCTGGCTGGAGCGCTTCCCCGATTTCAGCCACCTCGCCGCCGCCCCCGAGCACGCTGTGCTGCAGGCCTGGGAGGGACTCGGCTACTACCGCCGCGCCCGCAACCTGCAGGCACTCGCCCGCGCCGTGCTCGACCGTCACGACGGCGTTTTCCCGCGCGATCCCGAGGCCATTCGCGCCCTGCCCGGCATCGGCCCCTACACCGCCGGCGCCGTCGCCAGCTTCGCCTTCAACCTGCCCGCACCACTCGTCGATGGCAACGTCGCCCGCGTGCTCGCCCGCCTCGATGACAATCATCAGCCGATCGACTCGACCGCCGGCCAGCAGCGCCTCTGGCAACGCGCGGAGGAACTGGTGCGTGCCGCCGAATCGCCACGCGTCCTCAACTCCGCCCTGATGGAACTGGGCCAGAGCCTCTGCCGACCCGGCCGGCCCCTCTGCCTGCAGTGCCCGGCGAAACGCCACTGCCGCGCCGAGGCTCCCGCCGAGCTGCCGGTGAAGAAGCCGCGCCCGCAGATCACCGCCATCACCGAACGCGTCTTTTACCTGGCGCAGGGCGACGCCGTCCTGCTCGAACAGGAGCGCGGCGCCCGCCGCACCGGCCTGTGGAAGCTGCCGGCCCTGCCCCCCGACCTGCACGAGGCTCCGCCGCCTGTGCTGCTCAAGTCGACCTATGGCATCACCCGCTACAAGGTCAGCCTCTGGGTCCATGCCGCCCCGCCCGAACCGGTCCTGGGCGAGCATCAACGCTTCGTGCCGCGCGGTGAGCTCGCCGCCACCCCCATGCCCAGCCCCTACCGTCGCGCCCTCGACACACTCCTTGCCGACGACACCTTCCGGCTCCATTGACTGCCATGGCCCGCGTCCAGAAAGTCCCCACCGCCTCGTTCAGCCCCTACTACGGCTGCGCCATCATGCTCATGGCCGTGCTCACCTTCGGCGGCATTCTGGCCTGGAGCTGGCACGTCCTCGTCACCCAGGACAAGGTCATCGCCAGCCTGACGGTCGACGATCCCGAGACCCTGCCGCGCACCCAGCTCGCCGAACCGGCCCGCCAGGCACTGGAACAGCGCCTCAACGCCTTCGCCGAAGCCGCCCGCGCCGGCCAGACCGCCGAACTCACGCTCAGCCTTGAAGAACTCAACGCCCTGCTCGTGCTCGCACCCGACACCGGCTACGGCAGCTACGCCGGCCTGCTCCACTTCGAAAAAGCCGATCCTGCCAACAGCCGCCTCGTCGCCCGCATCTCGCTGCCGATGAACCGCCTCAAGTTCTGGGAAGGGCGCAAGCGCTACCTCAACGGCCAGGCCGGCTTCCTCATCCATGTTCATGCCGAGGGGGCCGACGCCAAAATCGTCGATGTCAGCGTGCCCGGCAAAGAGGTGCCCGAGGGTTTCATCGTCGGCCTGGAAATCTGGACCTGGGTCGCTCCCTACCGCAAACTCGAACCGCTCGGCAGCGTGCTCAAGGCCATCCGCCAGGCCCGCGTCACCGACGCCGGCCTGCAGCTCTCGACCGCCGCTCCCGCCCCCGCGCCCACCACGCCCTGACCCCACCCGGGCCGCCGCCCTTGCCCGCGGCCCTCCGACGCCCTACACTTCCCTCATGCGCCGCGCCATCTATCCAGGCAGTTTCGACCCGATCACCAACGGGCATCTCGACGTGCTGCAGCGCGCCGCCGGCCTCTTCGACGAACTCATCGTCGCGGTCGCCCAGGACAACGCCAAGCAGAGCCTGTTCAGCCTTGAGGAACGGGTCGCCCTGCTCACCGACGCCACCGACCACATCCCCAACCTGCGGGTCCTGCCCTTCCATGGCCTGCTCGTCGATTTCGCCCGCCAGCAGGGCGCCATCGCCCTGGTGCGCGGCCTGCGCGCCGTCAGCGACTTCGAGTTCGAATTCCAGCTCGCCCTGATGAACCGCAAGCTCGAGCCCAACCTCGAAACCCTCTTCCTCATGCCGCGCGAGGAGCTGACCTACATCAGCAGCCGGCTCGTCAAGGAAATCGCCCGCCTCGGCGGCAACGTGAACCAGTTCGTGCCGCCACACGTCGTCGCCGCCCTGAAAACCAAGCTCGCCCAGCCATGAACCCCTTCCTCATCGATCTTCACCAGCTGTCCGCCGAGGGCAAAACCCTGCACGGCCAGCAGCCGGCCGAGTTCTTCCAGCTCAACACCGAGGACACGGTCGCCGGGCCGCTCGACTATGAACTGCAGGTCGTCCGCGAAGGCGACAGCCTGCACGCGGAAGGCCGGCTGGAGACCACCTTCGACCTGCAGTGCGGCCGCTGCCTGGCGCGCTTCCCCTACCGGGTCGGCCTGGATTCCTACCGGGCCGAACTGCCCCTGGAAAACGAAGCAACGATCGACTTGACAGAAACCCTGCGTGAGGACATTCTGTTAGCCCTTCCGAACTTTCCGCGCTGTGAAGATGGCAACGTTGAACCGCGCGACTGTCCTGCCGAAGGCCGCTTTGACTCGACTCCGCCTGCGGACGAGACGGGGCTGCCGGGCGCGGAGCGCGGAATTTGGAATGCCCTCGATCAATTGAAATAACCTCCCCTTCCCGCCATGGCCAACCCGAAACGCAGACAATCCAAGAGCCGCCAACGCCTCCGTCAGGGCGCCAACCGCTGGCGCGCCCCCGTTCTGAAGACCTGCCCAGAATGCGGCACCACCGTTCCGGGCCACGTTGCCTGCCCCTCCTGCGGCTACTACCGCGGCCGCCAGGTGCTGAACATCACCGCCGGCGAATAAGCCGTCGTTTTTCCAGAACCCCGTCCGGCGCGCCGGGCGGGGTTTTTCTGTTGCCGGTGAACCGCCGGAAACACTGACAAAGTGACGCTGGCCCGACGTTGAGATGGAGCCATGCGCCGCTTCTTCCTCGCCGCCCTTCTCGCTGCCACCGCCGAGGCGCGACCGCCCAACCTCATCCTCATCATGGCCGATGACTTCGGCTATGAGTGCGTGTGCGCCAACGGCGGCGAATCCTACGCGACCCCGCACCTCGACCGCCTCGCCGCCGGCGGCCTGCGCTTTGAGCACTGCCACGTTCAGCCGCTCTGCACGCCCACCCGCGTGCAGTTGATGACCGGACGCTCCAATGTCCGCAATTACCTCAACTTCGGCACCCTGCCGCGCAGCGAAACCACCTTCGGCCAGCTGCTGCAACGGGCCGGCTACGCCACCGGCATCTGCGGCAAGTGGCAGCTCGGCGCGGAAAAGGACGCGCCGCAGCACTTCGGCTTCGCCGAAGCCTGCCTCTGGCAGCACACCCGCCGGCCGCCGCGCTACGCCAACCCCGGCCTCGAGTACAACGGCGTCGAGAAAGACTTCGCCAACGGCGAGTACGGTCCGCAGCTGGTGAACGACTGGGCCCTCGACTTCATCACCCGCCACAAGGATCAGCCCTTCTTTCTCTACTACCCGATGATCCTCACCCACGATCCCTTCCAGCCCACCCCGGACAGTCCGGACTGGGATGCCGGGGCAGTCGGCGAACGGGTGCACCGCGACGTCCGACACTTCGCCGACATGACCGCCTTCATGGACAAGCTGATCGGCCGGCTCGACGCGAAGCTCGGTGAACTCGGCATCCGCGACGACACCCTGCTGCTCTTCCTCGGCGACAACGGCACCCACAGCAGTGTCACCAGCCGCTTCCGCGGCGCCGACTACCGCGGCGGCAAGGGCACCACCACCCGCCGCGGCACCCACGTGCCACTCATCGCCAGCTGGCCCGGCGTCATCCGCCAGGGCCGCGTCTGCCGCGACCTCATCAGCAGCACCGACTTCCTGCGCACCCTCTGCGCCGCCGCCGGCGTGCCGGTACCGGAGAACAGCGACGGCATCAGCTTCCTGCCACAGTTGCGCGGCGAGGCGGGCACGCCGCGCGACTGGCTCTACACCTGGTATTCGCCGCGCCAGCGCCTGGATCTCACCGTGCGCGAATGCGCCTTCGACCACGACTTCAAGCTCTACCGCGACGGCCGCCTCTTCGACCTGCGCGCCGATCCTTTCGAGGAACAAGCCCCGCTCGCCGCACCCCTCACCGCCGAGCAAGCCGCCGCCAAGGCCAAACTGCAGGCCGCCCTCGATCGCTTCAGCAACGCCCGCCCCGCCGCCCTCGACCGCCAGTTCGAGGCGGAGATGCAAGGCAGGGCCCCGGCGGGCAAGAAGAAGAAAAAGAAGTGATCCCCGGCTCGTCTTGGCCATCGGCATCCTGCGCCGTCCGTGAAGCCCGCATCCGCGGCAAGACCGCGAACGCGCTGGCGTTTCCGTGGCTCGACCATGAAACGCCTGCTGTTCCCCGTCCTGCTCGCCCTCGCTTCCGTCCTGACCGCCGCACCGCCGAACCTGGTCGTCATGCTGGTCGATGACATGGGGGTCATGGACACCTCCCTGCCCTTCCTGACCGACGCCTCGGGCAAGCCGCAGAAGCACCCGCTCAACGAGTTTTACCGGACACCGAACCTGGAACGCCTCGCCGCGCGCGGCATCCGCTTCAATCAGTTCTGCGCGATGAGCGTCTGCTCGCCCACCCGCATCAGCCTGCTCACTGGCCAGAACGCCGCCCGCCATCGCACCACCAACTGGATCAACCCGGGCCTGGACAATGGTGGCCCGCTCGGTCCGCCCGAGTGGAACTGGCTCGGCCTGAAGTCCGGCGATGTCACCCTGCCCGCCCTGCTGCGCGGCGCCAGTTAC
This sequence comes from uncultured Prosthecobacter sp., assembly GCA_947523045.1. Classification (GTDB taxonomy): domain Bacteria; phylum Verrucomicrobiota; class Verrucomicrobiia; order Verrucomicrobiales; family Verrucomicrobiaceae; genus Prosthecobacter. Next base: position 236 of record CANNUR010000159.1, on the reverse strand, counting down.
CGGACGATCCATGTCGGCAAGGGCCACTTTGGCCCGCGCGAGTTCGAGGGCAGCAACCCGGCCAAGCTCGGCTTTGATGTCAATGTCGGTGGTGCCGCCATCGGCGCTCCAGGCAGTTATTACGGCCGGCAGAACTTCGACCGCCCGGCCAAGGCGAAAGCCAAGGTCAAGGACAAACGCGGCAGCTACGCCGTGCCCGGCCTGGAAAAGTACCACGGCCAGGACATCTTTCTCAC
>CANNUR010000158.1 GCA_947523045.1 uncultured Prosthecobacter sp. | reverse complement strand
GCCAAGAAGATGGCCCCGAAGAACTTGGTCGACACCCTCACCCTGACCCTGCAAAGGCGCGATGTCGGCACCGCCTACCAAAGCTGTCTGACGAATCCCTGCAGCGTCACCCGCGTGCTCGCTGCCGCCCTGCTCAAGGTCAACTTCGAGCGCGATCAGGCCAACAAGGTGTCGATGGAGGAAGCCGCCGCCGAGGCGCTCGATGCCGAGGAGACGCGCTGGACCCTGTGGGTCAACTACCTCAACGTCTTCGCCACCCTGGCGCCCATGCTCGGCTTGTTCGGCACGGTCACCGGCATGATCACCGCCTTCAACCAACTCAAGTCCGGCCAGAGTGAGCCGGCCGATCTGGCCGGTGGCATCGGCGAGGCGATGATCACCACCGCCGGCGGCCTCATCGTCGGCATCCCGGCGATGTTCTTCTACTTCTTCTTCCGCAACCGCCTCATGGGCCTGACCGCCGAGATCCAGCGCCATGCCTCCTTCCTGATCGGCGTGCTCTCCGGCGAGGTGAAACTGTCCGGCGGCGAGGCGGGCTGAACCGAGCCCAAAAAAAGACAGAGGAGAGGCCCCCGAAGCGGCCCCTCCTCCGTGAAGTCCAACGCGGGATCGGCTTATTCGCCGCGGCGCAGGTACTGCTGCTGGTAAATGTTCTCGTTGAGGCGGAACTTGGCGCGCATCGAGTCGAGGGCGGCGTTGTCGGCCTCGATCTTGAAGTTGACGAAGTAACCGCTCTCGACGTGGCGAGGGCTGTAGGGGAACTTGCGTTTGCCGAGGTGGTCGATCTCTTCGAGCTTGGCGCCGGAGAGCTCCATTTCACGGCCGAGGCCGCTGACGAGCTGTTCGACGGATTCTTCCTTGCCCTTCATGTCGAGGACGATCATGGCATCATACTTGCGCTTCATCGTGGTGTCTGAGGTGGTGGGTTGGCGTTGGGTTTCTGGTTGAAAAGATTCATCGCCGCGCCCAGGCCGGAACGCAAGGCGAGGATGATGGCATCGGCGGCGCGCTGCACCGCAATCTGGATCTCGGTCTGCTCCTCGGGGCGGAAGCCGCCGAGCACGTGGCCGACCAGGCGACCGCCGGCGGGGCGACCGGCTCCGGCGGCGATGCCGACCTTGAGACGGGGAAAGGCTTCGGTGCCGAAGTGGCGGATGAGCGACTTCAGGCCGTTGTGACCGGCCGCAGAACCGGCCAGGCGCACCCGCAGGCTGCCAAGCGGCAGGTCGACGTCGTCGTGAACGACCAGCGTCTCGGCCGGGGCGATCTTGTAAAAGTGCGCCAGGGCGGCGGCACTGCGACCGCTGTCGTTCATGAAGGTCATCGGCTTGAGCAACCAGCCGCCGGCGAACTTCGCCGCCAGGCCATGCCAGCGGCGCTCCTCGGCAAAGGAGGTTCCGAAGCGGCTTGCCAGCTCGTCGAGGACCATGAAACCTGCGTTGTGACGGGTGTTGTGGTATTCCGGCCCGGGGTTGCCGAGACCGACAATCAGCCGGGGAACGACCGCTTCCGGAGCGCGCGGGGGGGCATCAACTCCGGACACGGCGATTCTCAGGCACGAACACCTGGATTACTTCTTGGCCGGGGCGGCGGCGGCCGCAGCGGCGGCAGGGGTCTCCTCGACCTTCGGCGCCACACAGCTCAGCACCAGCACTTCGGCGGCCAGCTTGGCACGCACGCCTTCGGGAAGCTTGACATCGCCAACGCTGACGCCCTGGCCATGCTCGAGCGTCGAGATGTCGATCTCAAGGTTCTCCGGCAGATCCTTGGGCAGGCAGCGGACTTCGAGGTTGTGGTGGAAGATTTCCAGCAGGCCGCCGAGCTTGACGCCGGGGGACTCACCGGTCAGGTGCAGCGGCACCTGGGCGTGGATTTCTTCGTCCATGGCGACGGCGTGGAAGTCGACATGCAGGATGCCGCCGCGCAGGTGATCGTGCTGGACTTCCTGGACCAGCGCGAGCTGAGCCTGATCGCCGAGCTTGAGGCTGACGAGGATGTTGTCCGAGGCGCTGCTCTCAATCAGCTTGGTGAAGGACTTGGCGTCGACCTGCACATTGGTCGGGGCGGTCTTGCGACCGTAGATCACGGCCGGGATCGAGCCGGACTTGCGCAGGCGGTTGACGGCGGACGTACCGGCGCTGGTGCGCGGCTGGGCGGGGATGTCGAGGATTTTGGCCATGATGCGTTGCTCCGATGAACAGGTGTTTGGAAGAAAAGGGCCGGGAGCATAGTCGCCCGCCGCTAGATGTCAAAGAGAGAAGTGACGGACTCGTTGTTATGGATGCGGATGATGGCCTGGGCGAGAAGTCCGGAAATGTCCAGCGTCGTCACCTTGTCGCCCACCGCCTGCGGCACGGAGTTGGTGGCGAAGAGCTCGATGATCGGCGATTCGGCGATGCGCGCCTTGCCCTTGTCGCCCAGCACGGCGTGCGAGACGCCGGCGTAGATGTTGCGGGCGCCGTGCTTGCGCAGCAGCTCGGCCGCGGCGGTGAGGGTGCCGGCGGTTTCGGTGAGGTCATCCACCAGCAGGACATTGCGACCGGCGACGTCGCCGATGACGTTGAGGGCCTCGACCTCCTCGGCGCTGACGCGGTTCTTGGCGACAATGGCCATGGGCGCGTTGAGGGCCTTGGCGTAGGCATGGGTCATCTTGATGCCGCCGACATCGGGCGAAACCACCACCAGGTCCTCGATGCCGCGCTCGCGGATCGCCTTCATCAGCACCGGCGCGGCGTAGAGATGATCAACCGGAATGTCGAAGAAGCCCTGGATCTGGCCGGCGTGCAGATCGACGGTGAGCACGCGGTGCACCCCGCTGGCAACGAGCAGGTTGGCGACCAGCTTGGCGGTGATCGGCACGCGCGGGCGATCCTTGCGATCCTGGCGGGCATAACCGAAGAACGGCAGCACGGCCGTGATGCGGTGGGCGCTGGCGCGGCGTACGGCGTCGACCATGATGAGCAGTTCCATCAGGTTCTGGTTGGTCGGCGGACAGGTCGGCTGGACAATGTAGATGTCGCCGCCACGGATGTTCTCCTTGATCTGCACGAAGGTCTCGCCGTCCGGAAAGGTCGTCAGCGTCGCATCGCAAAGCTGGGTGCCAAGATGCTGGCAGATGAGCCGGGCGAGTTCGGGATGGGCGGATCCGCTCAGGATCTTCAGTTGTTCGTTCATGGCAGGCAGGCTGCTGGTAGGCCGTAACCGCGGGGAAATCAAGGGGCTTCCAGAGAGATGGCCTTGTAGCAGCGACTGTCGAGTACGGAGGGCGGCCAGCCCTGGACCTCCGGGCGCTTGAGCCAGGGGCGGACATACCAGTAAACCGGCAGCACGGGCAGTTCCTCGAGCAGCAGGCGCTCGGCCCGGCCCAGGATCTCAAAGCGCCGCGCGGGGTCACCCTCGCGGGCGCTGGCGTCGAGCAGGGCATCGTACTCGGCACGGCTCCAGCCGGTGTTGTTGTTGCCATCGCCGGTGCGCCACATCGTCAGGAAGGTCGAGGGGTCGAGGTAATCCCCCACCCAGGCCGCGCGGCTCAGGCTGAAGGCGAGCTTGCGCTGGCTTTCCAGATAAACGCCCCAGTCCTCGTTGCGCACGCCGACGCGGACATTGAGATGCCGTTTCCACATTTCCTGCACGGCCTCGGCAATGACGCGGTGAGCTTCGGAGGTGTTGATGAGGATCTCCAACTCCGGAAAACCACGGCCCTCCGGAAAGCCGGCCTCGGCCAGCAGGCGGCGCGCGCGCTCCGGATCAAACTCAAGCACCTGCGGCGTGGTGTAGCCCTCGGCACAGCCCGGCGGGGTGAACCCGTGCGCGGGCTGCTGACCGGCGCGCAGGACATTGCCGGTCAGGCTCGCGCGGTCGAGCGCCAGCGCCAGGGCGCGCCGCACGCGCGGGTCGTCGAGCGGTTTCACCGTGACGTTGCAGCGGTAAAAATACACCCCGAGCAGCGGATCGATGCGACAATCCGGCCGACTCCGGTAGTCGGGGATCTTCGCCAGCGGCAGGGTCTGGGTCGCATGCAACTGGCCGTCACGATAGGCGCGCTCCTCGGTGGCGTCGCTGACGATGGGAAAAAAGTGGATGCCGTTCAAGCGCACCGAGGCGGCATCCCAGTAGTGCGGGTTGCGCTCGACGGCGAGGTAGTGATTGAGCCGCCACTCCTTGAGCTGAAAGGCGCCGTTGCCAACGAAGTGACCGTCGCGCGTCCAGGGCGACACACGGTCGGTCATGCGCCCGTGGCGCTCAATGACGTGGCGCGGCACGGGATACCAGGCGTAGTGCTTGAGCATCGACAGCAGGTAGGGTGCCGGCCCCTTCAGCGTGAGGCGCAGGGTGTGGTCGTCGGGCGCCTCGACACCGACCTGGCGGAAGTCGGTGATCTTGCCGGTGTTGAAGGCCTCGGCGTTGCGCAGCGGGTACAGCATCGGCGCGTAGTCGGCGGCGAGCGCCGGCGTCAGGATGCGTTCGTAGGCGAACAGGAAGTCGCGCGCAGTGACCGGCGTGCCGTCGCTCCAGCGACCGTTGCGACGCAGGTGGAAGGTCCAGTGGACAAAGTCCTCGGTCTGCCAGCGCTCCGCCGCGCCCGGGGCATGGCCATCGGGGTTGTCGGCCGCCGGGGTCACCAGGCCCTCGAACAGGGCGTCGATGATGTGGTGCTCGGGCGTGCCGGTGGCGAGGTGGGGATCGAGGGTGGCGGGGTCGGTGCCGTTGCCGAGCAGCAGGATGCCCTGCGCGCGGGCGGTGTCGACCCGCAGCGGCCGGTGGGTGCGCGCGTGATGAAAGCCGAACAGCGCGGCGATGAGGCCGGCGAGCAGGAGCAGGCGCGCGATCCAGGCGGTCATGGCGGGGCCGCGTCAGGAACCGGTGTCGGCCTTGGCCGCAGGCGGACGAATGACGCCCTCGGCGCCGGTGGGCCATGCCGCCCCCTGCTGGATCCAGTCGTGGATGAGCTGCACTTCGCGATCCGGAATGCGGTGGCCATTGGGCGGCATCGCCTTCATCTCCTTCGGCGGCAGCTTGAGCACCAGGTACAGCATGCTGCTGTCGGGTCGGCCCGGCAGGATGACCGGACCGTTGGCGCGCTTCTTGAAGGCCATGTCGCGGTTCTCCAGGTTCAGCTCGCCAAACAGCGCGCCCGACTGGTGGCAGCTGATGCAGCGAGCGCCGAGGATGGGTTTGATCTGGCTGGCAAAATCGACCTTGGCGTCGGCAGCCGGCAAACGGGTGCCGCTGGCCAGCAACAGCGCGGCAAAAACGGGGAGCAGGCGAATTTTCATGAGGTTAATGCTGTCCTAACACAAACGCCGCCGGCCGGCCACCATTTCGCAAGGAAGGGCGACCGAAGACAAGAAAGGGTCGGGCGCGCGATTGCCAGCCCGGCATCGCGGGCTAGCATGAATCCGCTCAGGAATGAACCTCGCCAACGACATTTTCCACCGCGCCTATCCGGACGCGCCCGCCCTCATTGAGGCGGCGCGCACGACGAGCTACGGGGAACTCGACGCCTGGACCGCCGCGGCTGCGGCCGCGCTCGGCGATTGTCGGGGCCGCCGGGTGGGGCTGTCCTGTCCGAATGGTCTGGCGCACATTGTTTGGTCGCTCGCCCTGCTGCGCGCCGGCGCGGTGCTCATCCCGGTGGCGCCGGAGCTGACCGGACCCGAGCAGGTCGAACTGGCGGCGACCACTTCCCTGCACGCCGTGCTCGCCGCCGATGGCCATAACTGGCCGCATCCGGCTCGCGAGACGCGTGCACTGGCTGCTGCCGGCCTGACCGCCACCTGGTTTGAGCTGGCCCCGCCGCCACCGACCTTTGATGAAGCCGCGCTGGTGAAGCTGAACCCGGCGCTGGTCCGCTTCAGTTCCGGCACCACCGGCCGGCGCAAGGGCATCGTGCTCTCGCACGAAACCTTGCTCGCGCGCCTGACCGCCGCCAACGCCGGCCTCGGCATCGGCCCGGGCGATCGCATCCTCTGGATGCTGCCGATGGCGCATCACTTCGCCGTCTCTTTGCTGCTCTACCTGCGTCATGGCGCCGCCACCGTGCTGCCCGCCAGCCACCTCGGCGAGGACGTGGTCGCCGCCCTGCGTGAGCACCGCGGCACGGTGCTGTACGCCTCCCCCTTCCATCATGCTCAGCTCGCCGGCGCACCCGGTGCCGGACCAGTGCCGAGCCTGCGCCTGGCGGTGTCGACCGCCGCACCGCTGCCGGCCGCCACGGCCGAGGCCTTTCAGCGCACCTTCGGCCTGCCACTGCGCCAGGCGCTCGGCATCATCGAATGCGGCCTGCCCCTGCTCAACACCGCCTGGCCGGACAAGACGGCGAGCGTCGGCGCCCCGCAGCCCGACTTCGACATCGAGCTGCGCGACGAGTCGGGTCGCCCGGTGGCCGAGGGCGAGACCGGCGAACTCTGCCTGCGCGGACCGGGCTTTGCCGATGCCTACCTGAGCCCGTGGACCCCGCGCGAGCGCCTGCTTGAGGACGGCTGGTTCCGCACCGGCGACCTCGCCCGGCGCGATGGCGACGGTGCCATCTGGCTGCTCGGGCGTCGCCACAGTGTCATCAACGTCGGCGGCATGAAGTGCTTCCCCGAGGAGATCGAGGCCTGCCTGCAAACCCATCCCGGCGTGCGCGAAGCCCGCGTCGCCGGCCTGCCACACCCGGGCTTCGGCCAGGTGCCGGCCGCGGAAATCGTCGCCCGCGACCCCGTCGCACCGCCCAGCGTGCGGGCCTTGGCCGAGCACTGCCGCGCCCGACTGTCGGCGCACAAGGTGCCGGTGCGCTTTGTCTTGGTGCCAGCCCTGCCGAAAACCGCCAGCGGCAAGCCCGACCGCACCCGTCCGCTCGCCGAGACCGCGGTTGCGCCGCTGGCGGCGACAGGTTAAGGTGGGGACCGTATGGAAACCAGCACCCCGCCTCCAGACGGCGCCCCGGAAGTTTCCGCGGCGGTCCCCTCCAAGGAAGAACGCACGATGGCGATGCTCTGCCACCTGCTTGCCTTGGCAGGGTTTG
>CANNUR010000157.1 GCA_947523045.1 uncultured Prosthecobacter sp. | reverse complement strand
GGACAGTGCCGGACTGTTGCTGCTGACCAACCGCGGCGACCTCTCGCACCGCCTCATCCATCCGAGTCAGGGCGCGGAAAAAGAGTACGAGGTCGTCACTGACAATCCCATGGATCAGGAGACCATGGCCAAGATGGTCAAGGGCATGATGACCGAGGAGGGTTTCGCCAAGGCCGAACGCGCCTGGCTGGTGACCGAATATCGCGCCCACGTCGTGCTCAAGCAGGGCCTCAAGCGGCAGATCCGCCTCATGTTTTACCAGCTCGGCTTCGAGGTTGAGCGACTCACCCGCGTGCGCATCGGCTGGCTGGAATTGCGCGGCCTGCCGCGCGGCAGCTGGAAGGAACTCAGCCAGACGGAGATCGAACGCTTCTTTTCCAAGGAGGGCGCCACCGGTCGCGCCCCCGATGCCGCGCCGCCGCGGCCCCCGCGCCTGCGCAAGAAGCCGGCCGGCAAACCGACGGAATCCAGTCGCCGCGAGCGACCGACAGCCGGCAAAAAATCCGCGACGCGGCCCACCAAACCCGGTCGCAGGCCTGCCGGCGCGTCGGCGAGGCCTGGCAAACCGGCGGAGACTGGCCGTCGTGAGCGACCCATGACCGGCCAAAAGTCGGCGATGGGTGCCGAAAAACCCGGTCGCAGGAGCGGCAAGCCGACCGAAACCGGTCGGCGTGAGCGACCCACAGCTGGCAAAAGATCGACATCCTCGGCCGCCAAAGCCGGTCGCAAGCCCAATGCCGCAGCAGCGAAGCCGGGTAAGAGCCCTCTGTCGAAATCGTCAAAACCTGCTCAAAAGCCGAGATTCGGAGCAAAAGGCCCGAAAAAGCGCGGCTAAACCCGGCTAAAATCCGGAAAAGTGGTGTTCGGCAATGGAGCCTGCGGCCCGCAGGCTCACATTTGGAAATCACTGGCTCACCACCTTCGTGATTGAGCGATCCTAATATTTTGCTAAACTAGGCTGTCAATATTGGCAAGGAAAAGCACACCCAAGCATCGACTTCATGGCTGCCGACACCCCGAAAACGCGTCCCCCGCGCGCCCGCGTGCAGGAGAAGGAGAACCCGTGGAACGAGGTGGGAGGCATTCTGCAGTTGGTGCTGGCGGCGATGTACCTGCTGGCGTTGATCTCCTATGATCCGGGTGACTTGCCGGCTTGGTCGCACCTGAGTCCGGCGGACGAGCCGAACGTGGTGACGCAGAATTTTATTGGTCGGCTTGGCGCGCTGCTGGCGGGGTACTCCTTTTTTCTGGCAGGTCTGGCGATCTATGTCCTGCCTTTCAGCATGACCTGGTTCGGGGTTTGCAAGCTGGCCTCACACACGCGCATCAGTGGTCGCTCCTGGCTGGGCGTGGCGCTGATGCTGATCAGTGTTGCCGCCCTGCTGGAGATTCAGGACATCCTCAACCAGCGCGACGAGATCACGCCGCTCGGCGGTGGGGGGGGGCTGGGCTACCTGATTGGCGGCAGTTTCCTGGCCAACCTGCTGGGCCGTGCCGGCTCGACGATCATTCTCAGCGGCATTTATGTGTCCGGGTTCTTCCTTGCCAGCGGTTTGCATCCGGTACTGGTGCTGCAGGATCTGCGTCGTGAGTTGGTGGAACTGCGCGAGCGTTGGCGCCTGCGCCGCGAACGGGCGGCTGCGGCGGCGATGGAAGCTGAGGTGCGCCCGGTCGTGCGGGCCCGCAAACCGGTGCGTGCGGAGCCGGTGCCGGCCGGACCGCTGGTCACGCCCGAGCTGGGCCTGACCTTTGAGGCGCCCAAGCCGAAGATTTTTGATGCCAACGAATTGCGCCAGAACAAGGACCAGGGGGACAAGCCCAAGCTCTCCGAGGTTTGGGAGAAGAAGCGCGCGCAGAAGCTGGAGCAGGCGCCGCATGGCAGCCTTGGCAGTCTGGCCGTTTTGTTCAAGGACTACAAGCTGCCCGAGATGGATTTGCTGCACTGGCCGGACGAATCGCAGCGTGTGACGACCGACAAAAGCGAGCTGCTGGCGATCCAGAACACCATCATCCGCTGCCTGGCCAGTTTCAACGTCAAGGTCGAGCCGGGCGACATCACCCGTGGTCCGGCCATCACCCGCTACGAGGTGCGGCCCGAGGATGGCCTGCGCGTCTCGCGCATCGCCGCGCTCGACGACGACATCGCGCGCGCCACCTGCGCCGAGCGCATCAACATTCTTGCGCCGATCCCGGGCAAGGACACGGTCGGCATTGAGGTGGCCAACCGCGACAAGGTCGCCGTGCCGATCCGCGAGCTGCTCGAGGACGAAGTCTTCACCAACGGCAAGGCACGCCTGCCGATCGCCCTGGGCAAGGATGTTTATGGCAAGACCATCATCGGCGACCTCGCCGCCATGCCGCACCTGCTCGTCGCCGGCGCCACGGGTTCCGGCAAGTCGGTCTGCATCAACGGCATCATCACCAGCCTGCTCTGCCGCTTTGCGCCCGATGAACTGCGCTTCATCATGATCGACCCGAAGGTCGTCGAAATGCAGAACTACGCCGAACTGCCGCACCTGGCCTTGCCGGTGGTGACCGATCCCAAAAAGGCGTTGCTGGCCCTGCGCTGGGTGGTCAAGGAGATGGAGAACCGTTATCAGATGTTTGCCCAGGAGGGCTGCCGCAACTTCGAGACCTTCAACAACCGCAACCGCAAGCGGGCCGCCGCGAACGAGGCGCGCAAGGCCGCCGCCGCGGCTGCACCGACGCGTGCCGGCACCGATGATGCCCGCGTTTCCGCCGCCTTTGCCAAGGTGCTGGAGCCTGACACCGCCGCCCCCGGCGAGGACGAGATCGAGGCGCCACCGGTGGACGCTGCCGGCCACTGGGTGGGCGATTCCGCACCGCCACCGCCGCGCCGTCAGGAGATGGTCATCCCCGACACGCTGCCCTACATCGTTGTCATCATCGACGAGCTGGCTGATCTCATGCAGACCGCGCCGGCGGATATTGAGGTGGCCATCGCCCGCATCGCGCAGATGGCGCGCGCGGCCGGCATCCACCTCATCGTCGCCACCCAGACGCCGCGCGCCGACGTGATCACCGGCGTCATCAAGGCGAACATCCCGACCCGCATTGCCTTCCAGGTGTCCTCGGCGCTCGACAGCCGTGTCATCCTCGACCGCAAAGGGGCCGAGAACTTGGTCGGCAAGGGCGACATGCTCTACGTGCCGCCCGGCGGCGCCCAGCCCATCCGCAGCCAGGGGGCCTTGGTCACGGATGAAGAGATCCACGCCATCGTCGAGCGATGCGCCGCCCAGGGCAAGCCGGTGTTCGATGTCAAGGTCGACGACGAAACCGGCGAAATGGAGGACGGCGAATTCGGTGGCGGCGGCATGAGCAGCGAGGAGGAGGAGACCCTTGAAAAGTGCCTGGAGGTGATTCGTCAGGAAAAAAAGGCTTCAACCTCGCTGTTTCAACGACGGCTCAAGCTCGGCTACGGCCGCGCCGCACGCATGATGGACATCCTCGAAGACCGCGGCATCATCGGTCCCGGCGAGGGCGCCAAGCCGCGCGAGATCCTCGTCGACATGGACATGATTTGAGGATGAAGGGGCTGGGAACGCGCGCAGTTTCGGAGCGCCGCGATTCGGGAGCCGGCGGCGCCCGTCAGCGTTGTGGAGTGATCCAGTCTTCCGGAGCCTTGGCCACCCCAAGTGGAAAGTGCTGGCAAGGATCAACCGGGTGGGGCTGGCTGGGCTTCATTCGTCGTCCGTCCGCGAGTCCGGGCACAGTGTCACGCCATCCCACTCACTTCTTCGGCCGCACCTTGATTTCGACCCGGCGGTTCAGGCCCTGTTCGTCGACGCTGCCGGTGGTGCTGACAATGGGCCGGCTCTTGCCCAGACCGACCGCCTCAATGCGGTCGGTACCGAGCTGCAGGGAGGCGCGCAGCCATTCCACCACGGCCTGGGCACGGCGCAGGCTGAGATCGAGGTTGTACTGGTCGCCCCCAAAGCTGTCGGTGTGGCCCTCGATGATGAACAGGGAATTGGGGTTTTTCTGGATCAGGAAGCCGAGCTTCATCAGGCTCAGTCGCGCGCCCTCGGCGAGCTGGTCGCTGCCGTAGGCGAACAGCAGGTCGGTGGGCATGAGGATCGGCGCAGTGCTGGCACCGAGGGTGCCGCCGCCACCGAGCAGGTCGTCGAGGTTGCTGAAACCCTTGACGCGCGCCGAGGCTCCGTCGCCGCCCTGGGCCTTGACCTGGTCGAGCAAATTGACGTCGACCTGGCCTGCCGAGGCCGGTTCGAGGGCGCCGGCGTCGAGCAGCATCTGCTTTTCCGAAACCGGCTTGGAGAGAACCTCGCGGCGCATCTCCGCCATGGCGCCGGCGAGATCGGGCAGGGCGGCGGATTCGGGGGCGAGCAGGGCGGCCATGTCGGCCTTGAGCGAGCCGGCGGTGCGCTGGTCGCCGGGTTCGTCGGCGCGGATGAAGTTGGTGACCTCCTTGACGTTGGGCGTCAGGTCGATCTCCTGGTTCTCGGGGATCATCTGCGCCTTGTCGAAGCTGTCGAGGTCGGGGGCGAAGGACTGGATGTCGGGCTGGGTGCCGGCCGGCGCGATCATTTCCGGGATCTGCTGCACGGCCTTCTGTTCCTGCAGCACCTTGGGGTCGATGGTGAAGCGCTCTGGCTTGGGCGGCACGACCGCCACCGGCTGGGAATGACCGAGGAAGCGGCTGATTTCGTCGAAGCTCAGGTACAGCACCCCGTGCAGGGCGATGGACAGGATCAGGGCAAACATGATCCACCACTTCAGACTCCAGTCCTCGCGTGAGCGGAAGGAGGAGCGCGGGTGGCTGCTCCAGGTGGTCGACTCGAAAGCCATGACGATCAACCTAGCACGGCCTCGGCCCCGCACAACGCAAACTCGCTGGGCGCCGCGCGGTCAGCGGATGATCAGCTTGAAGGCGGCCTGGCCCTGGCGGTCGTCGGGACTGGAGACCAGCAACTGGCCCAGGTGGTGACCGCTGCGCCAGGGGACGCCGCTGTTGGGGCGGGTCTGCAGCAGGTAGGCGCCCGTGCCGGCGTTGCGGAAGGTCAGCAGGTTGTTGCTGAACGAGGACTGCTGGCCCGGCACCTCGAAATGCTCCATGAGGGTGAAGTGATCCTGGTTCAGGTCGGTCACCGGCCAGCCGCCGCAGGTGACCAGAACGAGCAGGTTGGCCGCATGGGTGTTGCCGCCGGCGGCGGCCCCCGCGGATGTCTGCACGCTGACGCTGAGGGCCGTCGGGGCGTTGCGTGCGGCGGGTTTGGCGACGGCTGGCGCCGGCGGTGCGGTCGGGGCAGGCGGTGGGGGCGCAACGGGTTTGGTGGCGACCGGGGCTGGAGCCGGTTTCGGGGCGGCGGGCTTGGCTGCCGCTTTCGGCGCCGGTTGGCTGGCCGGTCTGGGTGCGGGTTTCGGCGCTGCCTTGGCGGCGGGTTTGGGGGCCGGTTTCGCGGCCGGCGCCGGTTTCTTGGCGACCGGCTTGCTGGCCGGACGCGCTTTGCCGGCCGGAGCAGGCTTTTTCACCGCGGGCTTTTTCGCGGGCTGTTTTTTGGGCGTCGGTTTCTTGGCCATGAGACGGATTTGTTACGAATTTCAAAAAGGCTAACAAGGAGTTGGCAAAACTGTCCAGCCCGGTCTTTAGTTTTCCGGTCGCCCCCGGGGTTTTTCCCGTGGGCAGGCTCGGAAGCCCCCTTTTCCGCCTCGGCAGACCTCTCATGGCCTATCGTTCCGCTCCCGCCGACTCCCCGCGCATGCCTTCGGGCATTCCCTACATCATCGGCAATGAGCTGGCGGAACGCTTCAGCTTTTACGGGATGCGTGCCATCCTGTATCTCTTCATGACCACGGCCCTGGTCACCCATGAGGGGGCGCCCGACCTGATGGGCGAAGCGGAGGCGCGCAAGTGGACCCATCTGTTCATCGCCGCGGTGTATTTCACCCCGCTCATCGGTGCCTTTTTGGCCGATCTCTGGCTGGGCAAGTACCGCACCATCCTGGCGTTGTCGCTGGTCTACTGCGCCGGCCACGTGGTGCTGGCCGTCGACAACAGCCGCACCGGCCTGATGCTGGGCCTTGGCCTGATCGCTCTCGGGGCCGGCGGCATCAAACCCTGCGTCTCCGCCCATGTCGGCGACCAGTTTGGCCCGGCCAACGCCCACCTGCTGCCGCGCGCCTTCCACTTCTTCTACCTGTCGATCAATGCTGGCGCGGCGGTCTCGCAGTTGCTGACGCCCTGGCTGCTGGAGCGCGCGGGGCCGCACCTGGCCTTTGGCGTGCCGGGCCTGCTGATGTTCGCCGCCACCTTCGTCTTCTGGCTGGGGCGACACCGCTTCGTTCACATCCCGGCCGAGCCGCGGCGCTTCCTGCTCGAACTGCGCGATCCGGCCTTCCTGCGCAGCTTGGCCGGCCTGGTGCCGCTCTACCTGCTGATCACCGTGTTTTGGTCGATCTTCGATCAGACCGCCTCGGCCTGGATCGAGCAGGCTCAGCAGATGAATCGGCGGCTGTGGGGCTGGGAACTGCACCCCGCCCAGTTGCAGGCGGCCAACCCGTTCTTCATCCTGCTGCTCATCCCGGTGTTCAGCCTCTGGCTGTATCCGCGCGTCGGTCGTTGGGTGGAACTGACGCCGCTGCGCAAGATGGGCGCCGGTTTCGTGCTGACTCTCGCCACCCTGGCTGTGTCGGCCTGGATCGAGGACCGGATTGACGCCGGCCTGCAGCCCTTCATCGGCTGGCAGGTGCTCGCCTACCTGCTGCTGACCAGCGCCGAGATCCTCATCTCGATCACGGCCCTTGAGTTCAGCTACACCCAGGCGCCACCGCGCATGAAGTCCGCAGTCATGTCGCTCTACCTGCTGTCGATGTCGCTGGGCAACCTCTTCACCTCGCGCCTCAACGCCCACATCGAGGCCGCGGGTCCCGCCGCGGGCCTGGACGGCGCCGGCTACTACCTGTTCTTCGCCAAGCTGACCGCGGTCGCCCTGCTGCTCTTCATCGTCGTCGCCCGCTTCTACCGCGGTCGCGCCCACCTTCAGGGCGGTGAGGTGGGCTGACC
>CANNUR010000156.1 GCA_947523045.1 uncultured Prosthecobacter sp. | reverse complement strand
ACTTCTTCCAGGCCAACTTCAAGGAGCTGTTCGGCCCGCAGGCCAAGGCCGACCTCATGCTGGTCGACGAAAATGATCCGCTCGAATCCGGCATCGAGATCATCGCCAAACCGCCGGGCAAAAAGCTGCAGACCATCACCCTGCTCTCCGGTGGCGAGCGCAGCATGACGGCGGTCGCCCTGCTGTTCTCGATCTACCAGGTCAAGCCCAGCCCGTTCTGCGTGCTCGACGAGCTCGACGCGCCGCTCGATGAATCGAACATCTCGCGCTTCCTGAAGATGCTCGACAACTTCATCGAGAACTCGCAGTTCATCATCGTCACCCACAACAAGCGCACGATGGGCCGCGCCGACGTCATCTACGGCGTCACCATGCAGGAGTTCGGCGTCAGCAAGCCGGTCGGTGTGCGCATGACCCAGGACGAAGGCCGGGCATCGCGCAGTGAGAAGGCCCGCGTCGAGGCTGAGGTCGCCGCCGAGGAGGCGCACCATGCGACCGAAGAAGCCGTTGGGGAGTCGGACGGGTCTGACGATTCAGACAAGTCGGATGACTCGGCTGACACGCCGGCGCTGTCGTCCTGAGAATGACCGGGCCTGCCGCCCGCGGGCGGCAGGGACGGCTCAGTGACCGCTGTGCTCCGACTCCGGCGGGTCGGTGTCCTCGATCACCGCCGTGGCCTTGAGACCTTCGATGAAGGCGTTGAACTGCGCGTCCTTGCGTGCTTCGAGCAGGCGCTCCCGCACCGCGTCCTGCACCGCCGCAAATGGCAGCGGCTCGGCCGCCCGGCGCTCCAGAACGGTGCAGAGGTGGAAGCCGAGCTGGGTGACAAACACCGGGCTGATCTCGCCGGTGCCCATCGAGAAGGCAATGGTCTCAAACTCCTCCATGAACTCACCGCGCTTGAACCAGCCGAGGTCGATCTGCTGCTGCTCGCCGCTGCGGTGCTGCTCGGCCAGGGTCATGAAGTCCTCGCCGGCGAGCAGGCGCTCGCGCAGGTCGCGCAGTTCCTGATAGACGGCGGTGCGACTGCTCGCGCCCTGCAGGCTCTTGGTGATGTGGGCGGCGCGGATCCTCTCCTCGCTCATGAACTGGTCGAGGTGGCTGTCGTAGTAGGCGCGCAGTTCGGCCTCGCTGAACTCGGGGTCCTCGCCGTAGACCTCGGCCAGCAGCTTGTCGAGACGGACACCGCCGGCAACGTTTTGACGCACGAGCGCCTCGTCCTTCGTCGGCATGCCGAGGTTCATGTAAAACCGTGTCTCGCCGCCGGCCTGCTCGATGAGCTTCTCGAGTCGGGCGGTCACCTCGGCCTCATCGACCTCGGGAAAGCGCTTGGCCGCCTCCTGGTTGAGCAGCAGGCGCGACAGCACATTGTCCTTGGCGGTGGCGCGGAACTCGGCGTCGCGTTCGCAGCAGGACACCATGAGCAGGCGCTCATAATGACCCTTCACCTGGTTGAACTCCGCTTCGATGAGTTCTTCGTCGACCGGTTCGCCGTTGAGGAGCAGGGCCATGGGAATGAGAGGGGCTGAGATGGGAAGACCGTCAAGACGCAGGCGCCTTGACGGTCGGAAAAGGTATCAAAGGTTCGAACCGATCACTTCACGCTGCCGTGGAAACCGGCCTTGTTCATCGCGGCGATCAGCGCCTGGCTGGAGAACTCGCCCTTGACGGTGAAGGTGCTCTGCTTGGAAACGATGTCGGCCTCGGTGACGCCGGGCACGGACTTGACCGCCTCGCTCATGGCGTTGACGCACTTCTGGCAGCAGAGGTGGGCGCCGGTGACGGTGGCTTCCTTGAGGGTCTTGTCGGCCTTGGGGCTGGCGGCGAAGGACTCCTCGCTGACCTTGCCGTAGTAGCCGGCTTCCAGGATGGCCTCGACCGCCTTCTTGGCGTTGGCCTTGCTCTTGGCGGTGATGGTGACGGTTTCACCGTCGGCGGTCACTTCAACATCCTTGAGGTCGGCGGCGGCCTTGACGATGCCGTTGGTGCAGCTTTTGCAGCAGTTGTGCACGCCTTCCAGGGTGACGGTGGTGGCGGCGGAAGCGAGGGTGGCGCTGGCGAAGAGGACAGTGAGGATGTTTTTCATGGGCACCCAATAGACGCACGAAAGCGACGCTTCTTAGCGGACAATTTGAAGGTTGCCCTGCATCCTGGGCTCAGACCAGGCTGCGGCGGCGCTCCAGGCCGAGCCGGCCGCGGCGGTCGCGGCGCAGGCGAAACTCCTCGCGCAGCAGCTCGGCGGCGCCGTGCTCGACGGTCACCGTCACCATCTGCGGCAGGGCCTCAATGCCGGTGATGCGGAACACCGGCTCGCGGCGCGTGCGGAAAAAGGCATGCAGCGGGATGTGCGGATGCGCGGCGTTCCACAGCCAGCGCGCCGGCGGAAAATCCTCGATCTCGGCCAGGGCCAGCAGCACCTCGCGGATGACCGGCTCTTCATGGCGGCGCAGCAGCTTCGAGGCCGCCCGCCGGCTCAGCATCTGCTCCAGAAACGCCATCGCCGGGTTGGCATGGTCGTCGATCATCTCGCCGATGATCTCGCGGGCGTGCTCACCCATGGCCGCGCGGAACTGCTCGCGGCTGATGCGGCCGGAGTCGAGTTGCTGGAACAGCAGGCGCGGGTTGGGGGTCGGATCGGGCACGCAGGGATTCAAGGGAACGCCGGCCGCGGGCGCAAGGATGAAGTTGGAATTTCACCCCTGCCGATTTCGCCTTCCCAAGCCGGCCCGGCCGCGCTATCTCGGGGCATGGTCGACATCCGCCTGCAGGACCTGACAAAGCGCTTCGGCACCCAGACGGTGCTCGACCGCGTCAGCCTTGAGATCGCCGCCGGCGAGTTCTTTTTCCTGCTCGGCCCCAGCGGCTGCGGCAAGACCACCCTGCTCCGCCACCTCGCCGGCTTCCTCCAGCCCGACACCGGCCGCATCCGCTTCGGCGGCGAGGACGTCACCCGCCTGCCGCCGCACCAGCGCGACACCGGCTTGATGTTCCAGAGCTACGCCCTCTGGCCGCACCTGAGCGTCGCGGAAAACGTCGCCTTCGGCCTCGAGGAACGCCGCCTGCCGCGCGCGGAGATCCAGGCGCGCGTCGCCGAGGCCCTCGACCGCGTCCAGCTTGCCAGCCTCGGCAGCCGCCGCATCGGCCAGCTCTCCGGTGGCCAGCAGCAGCGGGTCGCCCTGGCCCGCGCCCTGGTCATCCGCCCGCGCTGCCTGCTGCTCGATGAACCGCTGTCGAACCTCGACGCCAAACTGCGCCACGAGATGCGCGCCGAGATCCGCCGCATCGTCAAGGAGTTCGGCCTGACTGCCGTGCATGTCACCCACGACCGCGATGAGGCCCTGAGCATGGCCGACCGACTCGCCGTCATGGACGCCGGTCGCATCGCCCAGGTCGGCGCGCCCGAGGCGGTGTATCGCCACCCGAGCTGCCGCATGGTCGCCGCATTCATCGGCGCCACCAACCTGCTTCCCGCCACCGCCGGTGCTGTGCTCGGCAGCGGCCTGCAGGAGGCGCAAACCGCCTTCGGTCGCCTGCTCGGCCGCGCCAGTGGCGACGCCCCCGCAGCGGGCACACCGGTCCTGCTGTCGATCCGCCCCGAGGCCCTCGTCTTCGATCCCCCCAGCGACGCCGCCAACCTCATCCAGGCCCGCATCAGCGACCTCACCTACCTCGGCGCCACCGCCCAGTATGACGTGCAGGTGCCGGGTGGACCAAACCTGCAGGTCTGCGAAATGAACCCGCGTGTCCTGCGCCGCCCCGGCGAAACCGAGGTCCGCCTCGCGGTCGCCCCCGAGGACGTGCTGCTGCTGCCGGTCCACGGCTGAGCCAGCACGCAACATCGCCTCGCGGCATGACCTCGAAAGGGTTTCGCACGGAGGGCACGGAGATCCCTCGTGAGCTTTACTCGAGTTCCGATCGACGTCCCATCAGCGGTTCAACCTCCGCTTCCGCAACACCAGGCCCTGCCCCTTCACGGCAGCAGTTCATGCCGCGCGCCGGTGGCCTCAATCGTGACCAGTCATGTCAGCCGCGGAAACGCCATCCTTTGAGAAATGGCCTTGGCAAAGGACCTGGCTGTGGCAGCATGAACGGCGTGCGGAGTTCCAGCCAACGAGAGTGGCGCAGCGGGTGGCTTTGCCTTTGGTTAGCCATCTGGCACTTGCTGACCCCGCTTTGCCCAGCCTCCATGCATCGGCCTGACTGGGCCGTGACTGGGGGAAATGGGGTCGGTGTGCAACTGCTTGACAATCCGTATCCCGCCCACCCACTCGATCGATATCGAGACCCTGCTCCACTGCCCCCAATCTCGGCAGAAGTCCGCCAATCAGGGGGCTCAATCGTGATCAGGCGTGTCAACTGCGGAAACGCCATCCTGGAGCGTCCCGCTCACGGCAGCAGTTCATGCCGCGCGCCGGCGGCATCGATCAGGACCAGATGTGTCAGCCGCACGGTGCCGGGGGCGGTGGAGGGATCGAGGCGCAGGGCCGACAGCGCTGCCACCGGCAGCGTGACGCTCACGGACTCGACCTTGCCGCTGTGGGCGACGGTCAGCGGCAGGCTGCGCTCGCGGGCAAAGGCGGGGGCGGCCGGGGTGGCGAAGTACACCCGCGCCTCGCCGCGCGACTGGCTGCTCAGGCGGAGTTCCAGTCGGAACGGGCCCTTGGCGTCCTTGGGAAGGCTGCGCGTGCTGATCCAGGGATCGCCGCCGGTGGACTGAATCACCAGTCCCCCGCCCTCGCGACGCAACTGCGCCTGCGCGCTCGCCTGCCAGCCAGGCACGGTCGCTGTCGCTTTTTTCGCCGTCTTGGACAATGGTTTCCCTTCCAGTTCGGGTCGGTACTTCGCCGGGTCAAAGGCCGGGTTTGGCACGGGGCGCACGGCACCGCTGCGCTCCAGGAAACGTTCGATCAGCGCATCCAGCTCCGCCACCCGCTGGGGTTCGGCGGCGGCGAGGTTGTGCTGCTCACCCACATCCTTGCCGAGATCAAACAGCAGGTGCCGGTGCGCGCCGTTGGCGCCGGCATGGAAGAGGCGGATCAGTTTCCAGTCGCCACGATGCACCGACACCGAGGCCGGCAGCCAGTCGGGCACGCCGGGATCATGCGGGAAGTACTGGAAAATCGCCTCGCGCTCGAGTCGCTCGCCGCGCAGGGCCGGCAGCAGGCTGACACCATCGCCTGCCGGCGCTTTCTGCTTCAGCAACCCCGCCACCAGCGTCGGGAAAAAGTCCTCGCTCTGCACCAACGCGTCGCTGCGACTGCCGGACGCGACCAGACCCGGCCAGGCGACCACGCAGGGCACGCGTGTGCCACCCTCGAACATCGTCGCCTTGCCCCCGCGCAGCGGCCGGTTGCTGGTCGGCGTGGTGCCATCGATCTCGTTGTACATGTTGCCGCCATTGTCGGACGTGAAGACGATCACCGTGCGCTCGGCCAGACCGAGCCGGTCGAGGGTGTCGAGCAGGGTGCCCACCGCGTCGTCCAGGCTCTCGACCATGGCCGCGTAGGTCGGGCTGCGCTGGGCATCGGTCGGATCGACCCGCGCGCGGTGCTTGTCGATGAGCGACTTCTTCGCATCGAAGGGCGCGTGCACGCTAAACTGCCAGTAATTGAGGAAGAAGGGGCGGTCGCCCTGCTGCTCCATCCAGGCCGAGGCCTCGGCCGCCATGCGATCCTCCAGGTGTTCGCCGGGCGACTTCTCCTTGAAGTCGGCAAACTTCCAGGGCGCGACAAAACTGCCGGCCGGCCCGGGGCCGGGATGATGCGGCACATCGACGTCAAAGCCATGCTCCAGCGGTGAATACGGTTCGGCGCCGAGGTGCCACTTGCCAAAGTGACCCGTGGCATAACCCGCGTTGCGAAAGACCTCGGCGAGCGTGCGATACTCGGTCTTCAGCCGCGTCACCGTCTCCGGCGAAATCGCGTGCTTGGTCGGCGGCGCCGACTTGCCCGGTTTTGCCTCCAGCACGACCTGCGGCAGGTGGCAGTTCGGTGTCGTGATCCCCGTGCGCGCCGGACTCAGCCCCGTGAGAATGGCCGAGCGGGTGGGTGAGCAGAGCGGACTCGCCGAGTAGGCCCGCTTGAAGGTCATGCCCCGCAGCGCCAGTCGCTCCAGGTTCGGCGTCTGATAAAACGTCGTCTTTCCATACAGCGTCGTGTCGCTCCAGCCGAGGTCATCGGCGAGGATGAAGACCACATTCATCGGCTGCGCTGACAGCAGCGCCGGCAGGCAAAGAAACAGGAGGAGGCGAACCATGGGCGCATGGGAACGGTCGTCGCGGGTCGCGCATTTCAGCCGTCTCCACGGAGCCATCCCGACGGGCCGGCACTGCAGCGCCCCTAGCTTTGAACCCTGCTGCGCTTTCCGTGTCTTCCGAAGGCGATCAAACAAGGCGCGGGATTTTGAGCGACCCGTTGGCATCGCAGGTGCTGAAGTCCGACTCGCCATGCGTCATGTTCCCGGGTCAGAAATTCTGCACAAGCCATCCTTTCACCGGGCGCCCTGCGAGCACAGGCGATCCATTCCCCGTGGCACGTTTCGCTCGCTGAGCCAGGCCTGGAGTGCGCGCATGGCGGCGGTCCTGCTACTGGGGCTTGCGAACGGCGGTTCCCGGCTGCCGGCCGCGACGCTTTACTGGGATGGCGCCAACTCCGGCGACACCAACGATGCCTTGATGGGGGGCAATCTCGGTGGCACGGGCACTTGGAACCACCTGCTGACGGCCAACTGGTGGGATGGCATTCCAAGCAGCAGCGCGCTGCCCTGGAACAATGCGGGCCTGGACAGCGCGGTCTTCTGGGGGTCGGCAGGCACGGTGACCTTGGAGGCGCCCCTCGTGGCGAGCGGGCTGCTGTTCAAGACCACCGGTTACCTGCTGACGGGCGGCTCGCTGACTCTTGCGGGTTCCAGCTCGATCACGGCGGAACTGGGCACCTACACCACCCTCGCCTCGCAGATCCTCGGCACGGACGGATTGACCCTCGCGGGCACCAGCGTGTCGGGTCGCGGCGCGGTCCGACTCAGCAACGTCGCCAACAGTTGCACGGGCACCACCACGATCAGCGGCGGCA
>CANNUR010000155.1 GCA_947523045.1 uncultured Prosthecobacter sp. | reverse complement strand
CGAGGAGGTCAAGGCTTACATCGCCGAGGCGCGCAAGCGCCTGCCCGACGGCGTGCAGATCGAGTTTTGGAATGATCGCTCAAAGATCGTCAAGGGGCGCATCAACCTGCTCATGCAGAACGCCCAGAGCAGTCTGATCCTGGTCTTCATCTTCGTCGGCCTGTTCCTGCGCCTGGACGCGGTCTTCTGGGTGGCTATCGGCATGGTTGCCAGTTTCCTCGGCGCCATTGCCCTGATGCCGTACTTCGACACGGCCATCAACCTGTCCTCGCTCTTTGGCTTCATCCTGGTGCTCGGCATCGTGGTCGATGACGCCATCGTCATCTCCGAGCATGTCGACACCCTGCGCCAGGAGGGATTGCCGCCCCTGGAGGCGGCCATCCGTGGCACGCGCGAAATGGCGGTGCCTATCACCTTCGGCGTCCTGACCACGGTCATCGCCTTCCTGCCGATGGCCGTCGGCGCGAGCGATTTCCTGCTCATGTTCAAGCCGATCGCCGTGGTCTTCATCCTGGTCATGCTGATCGCGCTGGTGGAAACCAAGATCATCCTGCCCGCCCACCTCGCCCATCCCATCCCGGGCCTGAGCGGCGCCTCCGATATCCTTGGGCCGGTGCACCGGTTTTCCGACCGCCTGCTGCAGGGGTTTGTCGATACCTTCTACCGGCCGGCCCTGCGCTGGTGCGTGCACCACCGCTATGCCGCGCTCGCCTGCTTCTTTGGCGGACTGGTCGTTCTCTGCGCCTTTTTTCTCAGCGGTCGCATCCTCTGGATCTTCTTCCCGCGCGTGCAAAGCGAGCGCATTGAGGCGCGCCTGAGCATGCTCGACGGCACGCCCTTTGAGGTGACCGACGGTCACATTCAGCGCATTTACGAGATCGCCGAGCAGATGCGGCGCGAGTACGTGGGGCCCGACGGCCGGCCGGTGGTCCGGGCGATTCTGGCCACCACAGGCACCACCCGCCTCACCTATGGCGGCGGTTCGGGCACCACCGGCAGTTCGCACATCGGCGAGGTGACGATGGAGACCTACGGGCCGGAGGAACGTAGCCTGAAGGTGAATACGGTCGACATGGCCAACGAGTGGCGGCAGCGGATCGGTGCCATTGTCGGCGCCGAGGAACTCAATTTCCGTGCGGAGATTGTCCGCAGCGGCGATCCCATCGACATTCAGCTGGCTGGCACCGATCCTGACGAACTGCTGGCCATCTCGGCGAAGATCAAAGATCAGCTGGCCACTTACTCGGGCGTCTTTGACATCAGCGACTCCCTCGACAGCGGCCGCAACGAGATTCAGTTGCGGCTGAAGCCCGAGGCCCGCCAGTTTGGGGTCACGGTCAGCGACCTTGCCCGCCAGGTGCGCCAGGCCTTTTACGGCGACGAAGTCCAGCGCATCCAGCGCGGTCCCAACGAGGTCAAGGTCATGCTGCGCTACCCGCGCGCCGACCGCAAGAGTTTGGCCACCCTCGACACGATGCGCGTGCGCACGGCCGACGGCTTGGAGATTCCGTTTGCGCGCGTGGCCGAAGCCCGGGTCGGCAAGAGTTTCACCAGCATCAAGCGGGTCGACCGTCGCCGCGCCATGAATGTCACTGCCGACGTCAACAAGGCGACCACCGACCCGGCCAAGGTGCGGGCGGATCTGGAGATCCACCTGCGCGACATCCTTGCAGGGCATCCGCATGTGCAGTGGAGTTTCGAGGGGGAGGCGCGCGCTCAGCGCGAGGGCGCCGCGGCCGGCAAGTGGGCGCTGGTCATCATTCTCCTGGGGTTGTACAGCATGATGGCAATCCCGTTTCGCAGCTACACGCAGCCGCTCATCGTGCTTCTGGTGGTGCCGTTTGGCATCGTCGGCGCCGTGCTCGGCCATCTTTTTCATGCCATGCCGCTCAGCAGCATGAGCGTCTGCGGCATGCTGGCGGTCACCGGTGTCATCGTCAATGACACCCTGGTGCTGGTGGACCGCATCAACCATCTGTATGCCGAGACGGGCGACCTGAAATACGCCGTGCAGGAGGGCGGGCGCAGCCGCTTCCGCGCGATCTTCCTGACTCAGATCACCACCTTCGTCGGCCTGATGCCGCTCATCTTCGAGTTTGGTTCCCTCATTGAGAACGCACCGCCCGGTCTCAGCCATTTGCTGGTGCTGATCTTCGGCGACGACCGCGCCGCCCAGGCGACCAGTGCCCAGTTCCTGACGCCGGTCTCCGTGGCGATGGGCTACGGCAGCCTCTTCGCCACCGTCATCACCCTCTTTCTCGTGCCACTCTGCTACCTCGCCATCGCCGATGTTGGCCGCGCTTGGCGCTGGGTTTTTCCGCCCCGCCGTGTCACGGCACCCGAGTCGGCGACGGTGGTGGCCTGATGGTGCTTGCAGTCGCTTCAAATCCTCCGATTGGATCGCCATGAGTTATGCCCTGCTGCAGTCCGCCCGAGCTGACACCGCTGTCGTCCTCGGCAGCGGCCTCGGCAGCGTGGTGGACGCCTTTGAAGTCGCGCTGGAAGTGCCCTATGCCGAGGTCCCGGGCCTGTCGGCTTCCACCGTGCCCGGCCATGCCGGGCGCCTTGTCCTGGTGCGTATGGCCGCGGGTCGACCGGTGCTGTTCGCCCAGGGGCGCCGCCATCTCTATGAGGGCCTGACCGCCGCTGAAGTCGCCGCCGGGGTGCGTGTGCTGCATGACCTCGGGGTGCGTCGACTCGTGCTCACCAACGCCGCCGGCTGCCTGAACCCGGCCTTCGCCGTGGGCGAGCTGATGCTGATCGGCGATCATCTCAACCTGCTCGGCGATTCACCCCTGCGCGGCGGGCCGCACTTTCACGACATGAGCGAGGTGTACGATGCCAAGTGGCGCAGGGTGTTTCACGAGGCCGCCGGCCGCCTGGGACAGACCTTGCGCGAAGGGGTTTATGCCGCCGTGCAGGGGCCGCAGTATGAAACACCCGCCGAGGTGCGCATGCTGGGGCGGCTCGGTGCCGACGCAGTTGGCATGTCGACCGTGCCCGAGGCGATCCAGGCGCGGGCGCTCGGCATGCAGGTCGCCGGGGTCTCGATGCTCACCAACTGGGCCGCCGGCCTGGCCCCGGGCAACCTGCACCATGCCGAGGTGGTCGCGGTCGGCCGCGCCGCTTCCACCCGCCTGGCCGCGCTGCTGCAGGCGGCCTTATGACAGCCGGTTTTTGAAATCCGCGTAGCCAAACCGGCGCACCACGCGCAGTTCGCCGCTGGCGGGATCAAAGAGGTCGATGTCCGGGTGCGGCACGCCGTTGAAGGTGGTTGTCTTGACCATGGTGTAGTGCGCCATGTCGGTGAACACCAGCCGCTGCCCGGGGCGCAGGGGCTCGGGGAAGCTGTACTCGCCGATGACATCGCCGGCCAGGCAGGTGAGGCCGCCGAGTCGGTAGGCGTGGGCGAATTCGCCTGGCCGGCCCGAGCCGATGATGTGCGGTCGGTAGGGCATCTCCAGGGTGTCCGGCATGTGGGCGCTCGCCGAGGTGTCGAGGATGGCCGTGGGCACATCGGTCGGCACCAGGTCAAGCACGGTGGCGACCAAATAACCGGTGTTGAGGGCCACGGCCTCGCCGGGCTCCAGGTAAACTTCCTTGGCCCAGCGTTCGCGGAAGCCGCGGATCAGGCGCACCAGGCGTTCGACATCGTAGTCGTTGCGGGTGATGTGATGGCCGCCGCCCATGTTGACCCAGCGCACCTGCTGCAGCAGGCGTGGGAAACGTGCCTCCACGGCCGCCAGGGTGCGTTCCAGCACGTCGGCGTCCTGTTCGCACAGGGCGTGGAAGTGCAGGCCCTCCAAGCCGTCGAGATCCTCGTTCTCAATCGCCGCAGCGCGTGTGCCGAGCCGGCAGCCGGGCGAGCAGGGATCATACAGGCTGACCTCGACTTCGCTGTGCTCGGGGTTGACGCGCAGCCCCGGACTGGGGACGTGCAGGCCGGCGGCGCGCGCGGCGTCCAGCTGGGGGCGGAAGCGCCGCCATTGAGCCGGCGAGTTGAAGCTGATGTGGTCGGCGATCGGCAGGAGTTGCGACAGTTCCGACTCCTTGAAGGCCGGCGCGTACACATGGACTTCGCGGTCAAACTCCTCGCGTGCGAGCAGCGCCTCGTGCAGGCCGCTGGCGCAGCAACCCTGCAGGTAACGTCGCACAAGCGGGAAGGTTGCGTGCATGGCAAAGCCCTTGAGGGCGAGCAGGATCTTGGCGCCGGAGGCCTCCTGGACGCGGGCCAGCTTTTCCAGGTTCGCCTGCAGCAGGCCGAGGTCGACGACAAAGGCCGGCGTGTCGAGGCGGGTCAGGTCGAAGGCGGGCGGCGGCTGCTCGAAAACGTGGGGGGGCGTGAAGATCATGGCCTGCCCATAGAGAGATGCGCCGGAGCCGCCAGTGAAACCTTGCACCAGTGCGGGCTTGCGTCCGGACCGTGTCCGGTGCTAAAACGCCGGCATGAGAGTGTTCCACCTCCTGGCCACCACAATGGCGCTTCTGTTTGCCCCGCTGTCCGCCCAGCAGGTGTCGCGCCAGTGGACCGACCTGCAGGGGCGCACCGTCGAGGCGGCCTTTGCCGGTTTGGAGGGCGACAGCGTGCTGCTGCGCATGGGCAACGGCCAGACGGTGCCGTTTCCGCTCGCCCGCCTGAGCGAAGCGGATCAGGCCTTTGCGCGCACCGCCGGTGGCGGTGGCAGTGCCCCGGCGACCGCAACCGACCCGCTCCGGCTGCCGATCGAGAAGCGCACTTGGCCGGGCACGGTGACGGTGCCGACGCGCTCGGTGGAGATCCGTGCCGTCGAGGAAAACGCCGCCGCACGCCGCTACGTGTATCAGTCGGAGGCCTTCGAGTTCACCTCCCAGGCCAAGCTGGCGGGCAGTGTCATGACCGAGGTGGCACGCACCTTTGAAGCCACGCGCGCGGTCGTCGACGCGCTGCCCTGGGGTGTCGTCTGCCGGCCGCCCGATGGCCTGCCGCGCTTTCTCGCGGCGCTGTATGAAACGCGCGAAGACTATGTCGCCGCCGGTGGCCCGGAATTGTCGGGTGGGGTCTACAACACGGCGGAAAAAACCTTCCGCATCCCCTTTGCCAGCCTGGGGCTGGAAAAGCGCGGCCAGACCTATTTCAAGAGCGACTTCTCCAGCGACACGCTCGTGCATGAGATCACCCACCAGATGATGCATGACTATCTGGCCTTCCTGCCCAAGTGGGTCATTGAAGGCACCGCCGAGTATGTCGAGATGCTGCCCTACCGCGCGGGCGTCTTCCGTGCCGATTCGCACAAGACAGCGATGAAGGAGGCGATCGACAGCTGGGCCAAGTACGGTTTTCAGCCGGTGATCGAGAATCTGGAGGCGCACCTGACCCTGGGGCGCGACGCCTGGGATGCCGCCAGTACGACGGCGGAGCGCATGCGCGAGATGTATCACAAGTCGCACCTGCTGGTGTATTACTTCTGCCACCTGGACGGCGACAAGACTGGGGCTCGCTTCCTGCGCTTCATGGAGGCGGTGCACGGCGAGGTCGCCGCGATGCGCGCCTTCTTTGCCGATCCGCGCGTCAAGCGTCTCGACGGAGGGCGGTTCAGCTACCCGCGCGACCTGAAGCCGCCGCCCTTCAATGATGAGGCGGCCATCCTGCGTCATGTGGCCCTGCTGGTCGATGAGCGTCCCTACAAAAAGCTCGCAGAAGAGATCGTCGCCGCTTATCGGACCATCGGCGTGAAGGTGCAGGTGCAGTGAAGAATCGCGACTGGAAAAGAAAATTTCCACGAGCGTCTTGCCACCTGCCAACGTATCGGCATGGTGAGTTTCAACACCCATGAGCGCCGTTTTTGACCCGATTTCGCGTTTTTACACCTCGACCATCGGCAAGAAGATTCTTGTCGCCCTGACCGGAGCCCTGCTGGCGCTCTTCGTCCTCGGTCACATGATTGGCAACCTGCTGGTCTTCGCCGGCCCCGAGGCGATCAACGAATACGGTCACATGCTGCAAACCGCCCTGCACGGCGGCGGCGTCTGGATCGCCCGTCTTGGCCTGCTCAGCGCCTTGGTCATCCATGTGGTGGCCACCATCCAGCTGACCCGCGCCAACCGCGCTGCCCGCCAGGACAAGTATGGCGTCGATGTCGCCAAGGTCTCCTCACGCGCCTCGCGCACCATGATCTGGAGCGGCCTGACGGTCCTCGCCTTCATCGTCTTCCACCTCCTGCACTTCACCGTCCGCACCGGTTTCGGTTTCGATGGTCCGGCCTACAAGACCGACCTGCACGGCGAGACCGTGCACAATGTCTACAAGATGGTGATCGACGGCTTCTCCTCGGCGCCGGTCTCGGCGTTCTACATCCTCGCCATGGTCCTGCTCTGCAGCCACCTCGGCCATGGTGTCGCCAGCATCTTCCAGACCCTCGGTCTCGCCACCCACAAGACCTGGCCGCTGTTCCAAAAGCTCGGCCGCGCCTTCGCCCTGCTCATTCTGGTCGGCAACTGCTCGATCCCCATCGCCATCCTGCTCTTCGGCTACGGACGCTGAATCCCGCCCCCTTCCAAGCCTCCGACCCCTTCACGCCATGCCCCTCGACTCCAAGATCCCCTCCGGCCCGATGGCCCTCAAGTGGTCCAAGCACAAGCAGGACTCGAAGCTCATCAACCCGAAGAACAAGCGCAAGTACACGGTGATCGTCGTCGGCAGCGGCCTCGCCGGTTCCTCGGCCGCCGCCACGCTCTCCGAGCTCGGCTACAAGGTGAAGTGCTTCTGCTTCCAGGACAGCCCGCGCCGCGCCCACTCGATCGCCGCGCAAGGCGGCATCAACGCCGCCAAGAACTACCAGAACGACAACGACTCCGTACACCGGTTGTTCTACGACACGGTGAAGGGCGGCGACTACCGTTCGCGCGAGTCCAACGTTCACCGCCTCGCCGAGGTGAGCGCCAACATCATCGACCAGTGTGTGGCGCAGGGCGTCCCGTTCGCCCGTGAGTACGGCGGCCTGCTCGACAACCGCTCGTTCGGCGGCGTGCAGGTGCAGCGCACGTTCTACGCCCGTGGCCAGACGGGTCAGCAGCTCCTGATCGGCGCCTACC
>CANNUR010000154.1 GCA_947523045.1 uncultured Prosthecobacter sp. | reverse complement strand
GAGCAGGCCCTGCTCGATCTGCTTGAGGCTGGACTGCGAGCGCAGGTTGGCGGCGGCGAGGGCGCGCTCGCGCTCGAGCGAGAGCACGGCGGCACGGTACGCGGTGTCGCGGTTGCGGGCAGCCTCGCGCGCCTGCAGCACGCGCAGGTACTGACGGGTGATGTCGACCGCGAACTCCTTGCGATACTGGGTGAAATCGCGAATCGCGTAGAGGACGTCACGCTCGTCCTGGCGCAGGGGCTCGGAGGCCGCAAGCACGCCGGCGCCACGCAACAGCGGCTGCGAGAGGGTGGCGGCGGCACGCGAGTCGCTGAGCCGCCGGTTGTCGCCCGTGAAGAATCGGGTGAAATCCGTGCTCAGGTCCATCGCCAGGCGGGCGCCGGTGCGCATGAGGTAGTCGAGCCCGACCGAGCCGTCCGTGGTGAGCGTGGAGGTGTTGACAAGCTGGCTCGTGCGGTTCTGCACCTGCTGCTCGGTGTAGAAGACACCACCACCACCATCGGCCACGGGGGCAAACTGCTGGCGGGTGAGGGTCAAGCCGAGGGCACTGAGGTAGACGAGTTCCTTGCGCGCCAGGTAGGCGCGGTTGCGGTGCACGGCGAAGTCGAGAGCGTCGGCGAGGGAGAGCACGCGCGCGTCCTTTTCAATGAAGGCGCGCTCGCCGAGGAAGTCGCTGCCCTCGCGGCTTTTGAGCAGGCTGTCGAGCTTGACCGGTGGCGGCGGGGTGATGTTGAGCAGGGTGTCATCGGCGCCCGGGACTGCCGCGGATTTCTTGCCGAGAATGCCAAAGACCTCGCGGTCGGCCGAGCGCTTGTAGAAGCCCTGGGAGCAGCCCGCGAGGGCGCACAGGCACAGCGCGGGCAAGGCATTCAGGAGGTGGGCGAGAGGGTTTCTGGGCATGCGAATGGCACAAACACCCGCGGAACGCCTGCTTGGGGTGGGTTTTCAAGGCAGTTCCGGCGGGACAAGACAACGCCGGCCGCCGGCGGCTTCTATCGACCGAGGCCAAATTAGGGCTTGGCCACCCGCCCGGCTGGCGATAGATTCCGTCCCGCATGGAGGATCCTCTCCCGAAAGACATCACCGAAGAGCTGGTCAAGGAGGCGTCGGGCACCCTGCCAACGCGCAAGACCCTCATTGAGCGGCTCGACAACTGGTCGGACTGGTCCAGCTGGGACGAGTTTTACCGCACCTACTCGGGCTTTGTCTTTCACGTCGCCCGCAAGTCCGGCCTCAGCGATGACGAAGCCAACGACGTCGTTCAGGAGACCTTCATCGGCGTCGCCAAGAACCTGCAGAAAAAGAAGTTCGACACCAGCCTCGGCTCCTTCAAATCCTTCCTGCTCAACCAGGCACGCTGGCGCATCCTCGACCAGTTTCGCCGCCGCAAGAAGCAGCAGAGCCGCGAGGCCAACCTGTATGCCGACGAGACCGACGAGCGTCGCACCGCACCGATCGACCGCTGCGCCGATCCCAACGGCATGGTCCTGGAGAAACTCTGGGACCAGGAGTGGCAGGAGAAGGTCATGGACCTCGCCCTGCGCCGGGTGAAGGCCATCGTTTCGCCGCGCCAGTACCAAATCTTCTCCTGCTACGTGCTCAAGGGCTGGAGCCCGGAGCGCGTCAAAAAGGAACTCGGCGTCAACGCCGCCCAGGTCTACCTCGCCAAGCACCGCGTCGGCCGCATCCTCAAACGCGAGGCCGCCAAGCTGGCCGCCGAGGACCAATGATCCCCTCCCCACCCTGCCCCGCCATGAAAAACCTGCTCTGCTACGCCCTGCTCGCCGCCCCCGCCCTGCTTCATGCCAACCCCGACGTGCTGGCCGCGGTCGGCCGCCAGTTCGGTGCCACGGTCCAGGCCAACGTCCTCCTCCTGAAGGGCAGTGGCAGCGTCGCCGAACCCAATGAATGGACCGCCTACTCGCGTGACACCTTCCGCCCCCAGGACCTGCTGCGCATCCGCGTCCACCGTGTCGATGGCGCCTGGCAGGCCGAGGCCGCGGGCTCGGGCAGCCGTGTGCTCGACCGCGCACCGCAACGGCCCTTTGATACCACCCAGCTGAAGCTGCGCAGCGAGGCCGCCCGCCAGGAGGCCGGCAAGGCCGCCGTCACCGCCAAGGCGGTCTTCGCCGCGGTGGATTACCAGCTCGCCGCCAACCCGCAGACCGGCGCGCCCGAATGGGGCCTCGCCCTCAAGGATGAGACCGGCCATGAGGTCGGTTTCGTCGTCGTTGCCGCCGACACCGGTGCCGTCACCTTCCAGGACTGGACCCCGCGTGTCACGCCCGCCCAGCGCCGGGCCGAGGAGGCCGACAATGGCGAACGCGCCGCGCGCGCCGTCAAGCGCACCGCCCGCCGCGCCTGGAACTGGACCGACAACGCCCGCAAGGAAACCGGCAACTTCTTCCGCGAACTCTTCCGCTGAAGCCGGTGCCTGAAAACCCGCGCTTATCCGGGCCGGCCGTCTGGCTGGAGCAGGCCGCCGCGCGCTGGCCCGACCGACCCTTCCTCGACGACGGCACCACCGAGCTCTGTTACGCCGAGGCGGTGCAGCGCACTGCCGCGCTGGCGGGCTGGCTGCACCGCCTCGGCCTGCGCGCCGGCGACCGACTGCTGATCGCCGCGCCCAACCGGCTCGAACTGCCCCTGCTCGCCTTCGCCGCCCTGCGCCTCGGCGCGATCTTCTCGCTGCTGCCCGCCCAGTTGCAGCCGGCCGGACTGGTCAAAATTCTTGACCAGTGCACTCCCGCCCTGCTGCTGCTCGACGCCAGCACCGAGCCCCTGGCGGTCGCCGCCGAGGACCGCTGCCCGGTGGCGCGGCTCGACCACGCCGGCACCGGCGAACCGCCCGCACCCGCGAACTCCGGCGCGGACGATCCGGCCTTCCTGGTCTTCACCTCGGGCAGCACCGGCACACCGCGCGGCGTCATCCTCAGCCACGGCAACGTCGCCTTCGTGACTCCGGCCATCCAGGCCCGGCTGCAGTACCACGAGCAGGACCGCATCGGCGTCCTTCTGCCACTCGCCTTCGACTACGCGCTCTATCAGCTCTTCCTCGCCTGCTTGAGCGGCGCCTGCGTCGTGCTCAGTCGCCCGGAACAGGTCGGCCCCGGCCTGCCACAATGGCTGGAGCAGCAGCAGATCCGCGTGCTGCCCGGTGTGCCCACCCTGTTTGCCGCGCTGCTGCGCCTGCTTGAGCATCGCCCGCGCGCCCTGCCCGATCTGCGCCTGCTCAGCAACACCGGCGACCGCCTGCCGCCCGCGCAGATCGACCGTCTCCAGCAAAGGCTGCCGCAGGCGCGGATCTTCCCGATGTACGGCCTGACCGAGTGCAAGCGCGTCAGCATCCTGCTGCCCGAGGAACGCACGGCGCACCCGGACAGCGTCGGCCGCGCGCTCGATGGCACGCGCGTCTTCGCCGTCGACCCGGAGGGCCACCCCCTGCCGCCGGGCAGCCCAGGCGAGATCGCCGTGCAGGGCCCGCACCTCAGCCCGGGCTACTGGAATGCCCCGGAAGAGACGGCCCTGCGCTTCCGCCCCGTCGACGGCGTGCGCACGCTGTTCACCGGCGACCGCGGCAGCGTCGACGCCGAGGGTTTCCTGAGCTTTGAGGCGCGCGCCGACTTCCTCATCAAGCACCGTGGCACGCGCCTCAATCCCGCCGAGGTCGAGGAGGCGGCGCTTACCCTGCCCGGCGTGACCTCCGCCGGCTGTGCCAAGGATGAGGCGCGCGACCTGCTGCACCTCTTTCTGACCGTGCGCGGTGCCGCCCCCGAAGCGGCCGCCGTGCTCGCCGGCCTGGCGACGGTGCTGGAGCGCGCCAAGCTGCCCGACCGCGTGCATGTCGTGACGGAACTGCCGCGCACCGCCAACCAAAAGCTCGACCGCAAGGCCCTGCGCGCGCTGGCAGCGAGGCTCTGAGCACCGCTCAGGCCAGCAAATCGCGCACGACGTGGCCGTGGATGTCGGTGAGGCGATAGTCGCGTCCCTGGAAGCGCGCGGTGAGGCGCTCGTGATCGAAGCCGAGCAGGTGCAGCACGGTCGCCTGAAAGTCATGCACATGCACCTTGTTCTCGGCCACCGAGAAGCCGAGCTCGTCGGTGGCCCCGTATTCGAAGCCGGCCTTGACGCCGCCACCGGCCATGAACAGCGAAAAGCAGTCGGGATAATGGTCGCGCCCCAGCACCTGGCTGGCGGCGGTGCGTCCCTCGCGGAAGGGCGTGCGACCAAACTCGCCGCCCCAGATGACCAGGGTATCGTCGAGCAGCCCGCGCTGCTTCAAGTCGGTGATCAGCGCCGCCACGGGCCGGTCGGTCGCCGCCATCTTTTTGGTCAGGCCATCGGTCAGACCGGTGTCGGCGCTGGTGCCGTGGAAGTCCCAGCCCCAGTCGAACAGCTGCACAAAACGCACGCCCTGTTCCACCAGCCGGCGCGCCAGCAGGCAGTTGTTGGCGAAGCTCGACTCCCCCGGCTTGGCACCGTAGGCCTCCAGCACCTTCGCCGGCTCGCGGCCGATGTCCATGACCTCCGGCACGCTGGCCTGCATCCGGTAGGCGAGTTCGTACTGGGCGATGCGGGTGGCGGTCTCGGGATGGCCGAGCTCGGATGCCTGCAGGGCGTTCAACTCGCTGAGCGCGTCGAGGCTGCGCCGGCGCAGGGCGCGGTCCATGCCGGGCGGGTCGTTGACGAAGAGCACGGGATCACCCTTCGACCGGCATTGCACGCCCTGATAGACCGAGGGAATGAAGCCGCTGCCCCAGCAGCCCTGGCCGCCGGAGGGCTGGGTGCCGCTGGAGATGAGGACGACAAAGCCGGGCAGGTTTTCATTTTCCGAGCCGAGACCGTAGGTGGCCCAGGAGCCCATCGACGGCCGGCCCTGACGAGTGTGACCGGTGAACAGCAGCAGCTCGGCGGGCGCGTGATTGAACTGGTCGGTGTGCATCGACCGCACCAGCGTGATCTCGTCGGCCAGGCGGTGGAAGTTCGGGCAGGCATCGCTCATCCACATCCCGGCACGCCCGTGGCGCTGGAAACGGCGCGGCGTGCCGAGCAGCTTGGGCACCCCGCTGGTGAAGGCGAAGGTGCGCCCCTTCAGAAAGGCATCCGGACAATCCTGGCCGGCGCGCTTCACCAGCTCGGGTTTGTAGTCGAAAAGATCCAGGTGCGGCGGCGCCCCGGACATGTGCAGGTAGATGACCCGCTTCGCCCTCGCGGCGTGATGCGGCACGCGGGCATCGAGCGGTCCGGCCGAGCCCGGGTTGGCCAGGGCCTGCAGGGCAACTGCACCCAGACTGAACTGGCCGGCAGCGCCGAGAAACTGGCGACGGGTGCGCAGGTGCAGGTGTTCGAGACGAGGCGACATCTCCTCCCATACGTAGCGGCGACGGCGGTTATTCCCGGCGTTTCCGGCGCAGCAGCCAGAACAGTAGGCCAAGACCGATGAAGCCTGTCCGCCCCGGCTCGGGCACGAAGGCGACGGCGAGCGTACCCTGATCGAACAGGTCCGAGGTGTCCCAGACCAGTCCCTGGGGCAGCACCGGCAGTTCGTAGGTCGTGAACGTGCCTTCGGCCGCACCGGACAGCGTGGTCCAGTCGAACAGCTTCCAAGTGTCGCCAATCGCCCAGGCCTCCATGCGGTTCGGGTTGCCCACCCTCAGCACGGCAGCATCGCCCAGGACAAGCCTGCCACCGACGACAAGCCGATCGGCCGCATCGGCCTCCGCGCTTTGGTCGCCCATGCCCGCGCCCGAGAGCAGGTCGAGGGCGAGCACTGAACCGGAGAGCAGGCGGGTCGAACCGCTGCCGGACGTGTGCAGGGTCAGGGTCGCCGCCGTGGCGGGTTCGCCCTGCAGATCCAGCCCGACCTGCAGCGTGGCACCGGTGAGGGAAATCTCGGCATCCGCCGCGGGTGCGATCCGCCCCGTACCTCCGAGCACGGCGCCGGAAGCAACCGTCACCGATCCAAGACCGGTGGCCGAGCCGTTGCTGTTGGTCACCAGCAGGCGACCGGCCTGCACCTGCGTGCCGCCGCTGAACAGGCTGGCGCCGGTGACCGCCCAGGTGCCCGTGCCGGTCTTGACCAGCGAGGTTGCATTCGCGGCGTTGATCTGGCCAATGCCAACCACCTCGTTGAGTCCGCTGTTGCTGCCGCCCAATTCCAGCACGCGGCCCACCGGGTTGCTGCCACCGACCGTGAACGGCGCGGTAAACTTCACCGTGCCCGCGCCCGCACTCTCGAGCACGGCCCTCACCGCCGTGATTTCGGCGGCGACATCGCTGTTGGTGAGATTCAGCACTCGATTGGTCACCGAATCGCCGGCGCCGATGTGGCGGAGCACGGCAATCGCCGAGGAACCGACGGCACTGGTGGTGGCATCGCCCATTTGAATCACCGGATTCAGCGAGCCCGTGCCCAGGGAGCTGGGCTGACCGGAGTCCGCCAGCCGCGCCACCTCAATGGTGCCGCGCGACAGGATGGTGGCACCGGCATAGGTGTTATCCGGCCCCAGCGTGACCAGTCCGCCGATGCTGGCGAGGCGGAATTCCAGCTGGTTCTCATTCGTGCCCGGGCCGCCGAGGAAGCCATTGGCAAAGTTGCTCGGCGTGGTGACGGAACCAGTGAGCGTGAGTCGCGACAGGCCGCTGGCACCGCCGACAATGCGGTTGTCCGTGCCGCTGCCAACCGTGGCGATGTAATCGATCAGCAGCGAGGCGGTGCCGGCCGCCGAACCGAGGGTGACCCGGCCACTGCGCGCGCCGGAACCGATCAGGAACTCCATGGCGCTGCCAACGACGGATCCCGCCGCGAACTGCACCTCCCCTTCGTACACGCGCAGGTTGCCGCTGAAGGTGCTGGTGCCGCCAATCACCACCCGCCCCGGACCCGCTTTGACCACCGACACGGTCGTGCGATTCGTCTCCGTGCGGTTGAGGATGCCATTCTGAAAGACCAGCGACCCCAGCGGATTGTTCTGGACGATGACGAGTTCAGGATTGCTGATCGTCGAGGCCGTGGGCCGCACCTGAGCGACGATGACGCTGTCATGCGCAGCCACCGTGCTGCTGACGAGGATGCCGCCGGCATTGAGGATTTGCGTGCCGGTCTGCGCGATCGTCGTGCCTTGCGCGACGCCGAAA
>CANNUR010000153.1 GCA_947523045.1 uncultured Prosthecobacter sp. | reverse complement strand
CTCTACGCCATAGCTTATTTCAAGCTCTCTGTGGCCGAAGTCTGGGGGCCACCTCAGGGTCTGCGGCGTCTCACCGGGCACCACCCGGATCTCATACTGCGGGAAGCTCTCCTTGAACTCGCGGAAGACGGTCGGCAGGATGAACTGCGAGGCCGCCGGCGTGCAGCCGATGCTCAGCCGGCCGCGCGGCGTCTTGTCGAGCGCACCCAGCGCCGCACGCGCCTGCGCCATCTCCTGCAGGATCGCCTCGGCATGCGGCAGCAGTTCGCGACCGTGATGGGTCAGATGCACACTCTTGCCCTGGCGATGAAACAGCTGGCAGGCAAGGTCGGTCTCCAGAGCCTTGATCGCGTGGCTCACCGCCGACTGCGTCAGGTGCATCTCACGCCCCGACTGGGTGAAACTGCCGCTGCGGGCGAGGGAAACAAAAGCGCGGATCTGGCGGGAATCGAGAGGCTGCTCCATGAACAGCATTCATAGACCAAGTGAAAAAGATTGCGCGTGATTTCTGCATCAACCCGCCGCCATGGCACCGCGGATGCTGATTCACCGACCTGTCATGCCGAAGTCGAAACTGCCCTCCGCCCCCGCCCTGGCCGGCGTCGTCCAGCCGGTGCGGATCGGCTTCATTCCACTCGCCGACTGCGCGCCGCTGCTGGTCGCCGAGGCGCTCGACCTGTTTCGCAAGCAGGGCGTGCGCGTCGAACTGAGCTGCGAGGTCGGCTGGGCCACGATCCGCGAAAAACTGCTCTATGGCCAGGTCGACGCCGCGCACGCCATCGCCGGCCTCGCCCTGGCCATGCGCCTGGGCCTCGCCACCCCACCCTGCCCGGTGGTCGCCCCCTTTGTCTTCAACCTGCACGGCGATGCCATCACCCTCAGCCGCGACCTTTGGAACCGCGGCGTTCGCGACGCCGCCTCGCTGAAAAAACTCATCCGCAGCACGACCTCGCGCCGCCTCACTTTTGGCATGGTCTCGCGCTACGCCTCGCACCACTTCCTGCTGCGCCGCTGGCTGATCGCCGGCGGCATTCAACCGGATGAGGAGGTGCGCCTGGTCGCCCTGCCCCCCACCCAGATGGCCGCCAACCTCGCCGCCGGCCTGATCGACGGCTACTGCGTCGGCGAACCCTGGAACTCCATCGCCGTGCAGCGCGGCACCGGCTGGATCGCCGCCACCAGCGAACAACTGGCGCCCGGCCATCCGGAAAAGGTTCTGCTCACCACCGAGCCCTTCCTGGATCGCCACGCCGACGAATGCCGCGCCATCCTCGCGGCCCTGCACGAATCCTGCGCCTTCTGCGACGCCGCGGAAAACCGCCCTCGGGTCGCCACCATCCTCGCCGACAGCGGCTGCTTTCCCGGCCAGGAACAGGCCCTGCAGCGCTCACTGGTCGGCCCCCTCGATCTCGGCACCGGCCAGAGCGCCGACGCGGCCCGCTTCCACCTCTTCCATCGCAACAACGCCAACGCCCCCACCGCCGAACGCGGCCGCTGGCTGGCCGATGAATTTGTTGCCCACGGCCTCATCCCGCCCGCACGTCGCGCCGAGGCCGGACAAGTCCTGACCGACTGCTGGCGCACCGTCCTGCCCAACCCGATTTCCGCTCCCAAAACCGTCCGCAAAAAAACCACCGCCCTCCGCGCATGAAACCCCAGACCGCCCTCACCCGCCGCCGCCTGCTCCAAGGTTCCGCCACCACCGGCCTCGCCACCCTGCTCCAGGGCCTGCCTCTGGGCTGGAGCGGCAGCGCCTACGCCGACGACTCGCCGGAAAACCCGAACGTCAATCTCGGCATCATCGCCCTGACCGACTGCTCCAGCATCGTCATCGCCCACGAAAAGGGCCACTTCCAAAAATTCGGCATCCGCTCCACCGTCACCAAGGGCGCGAGCTGGGCTGCCATCCGCGACTCTCTGAGCAACGGCGACCTGCAGGCCACCCACATGCTCATCGGCATGCCGATCGCCAGCACCATGGGCCTCGGCGGCGCCCCCAAGGTGCCGATGGTCATCCCCTGGCTGATCAACCGCAACGGCCAGGCCATCACCCTGAAAAAGGAGCTCAAGGGCAAGGTCGCCGACGATCCCAAGGCGCTAAAGCCCTTCGTCGATGAAGCCAAGGCCGCCGGCCGGCCCATGAGCTTTGCCATGACCTTCCCGCCCGGCACCCACGCGATGTGGATGCGCTACTACCTCGCCGCCGGCGGCATCCATCCCGGCGACGCCTCCGGCGGCGGCGCCGATGTCTCCCTCATCACCATTCCGCCGCCCCAGATGGTCGCCAACATGAAGGTCGGCCAGATGGACGGCTTCTGCGTCGGCGAACCCTGGAACGCACGCGCGCTCGCCGAGGACATCGGCTTCACCGCCATCACCACCCAGGCGATGTGGAAGGATCACCCCGAGAAAGTCTGCGCCTTCACCGAGGAGTTCGCCGAGAAAAACCCGAAGACGGTCAAGGCCGTGCTCAAGGCCCTGCACGAGGCCAGCGTCTGGCTCGACCAGATGGAGAACCGCGAGGAACAGGCTGGCATCGTCAGCGCCGCCACCTACATCAACTGCCCGCCGGAAACCCTGCTCGGCCGCCTGCAGGGCAAGTACGACATGGGCGACGGCCGCCGCTACCGCGACCCGAACTACATGATCTTCAGCGACCGCAACTGCAACTACCCGCAGGCCAAGTACGCACAGTGGTGGCTCACCCAGCTCCGCCGCTGGGGCTTCACCGAGGGCGCGCCCGACTACGCCGGCGTCACCCGCCGGGTCATGCGCGCCGATCTCTACGAGGAGGCCATGCGCGAACTCGGTTACAACCACGGCGGCGCCGATGACAAGCCCGAAACCCTCTTCGACGGCAGCGTCTTCGATCCCAAGGCGGACCTCGAAGCCTACGCCGCCTCCTTTGCCATCCACAGCCTGAAAGCCTGACCATGAACCTGCTGCAAAAAACCAAGCTCGACGGCCTGCTGCTGCCGCTGCTCGCCCTGCTCGCCTGCGGCCTCGTCTGGCAGTTCCTGGCCGGCAAGTCGGTGACCACCACCAAGGTCGACGACTGGGGTGACACCATCAAGGTGACCCAGCGCCACGGCATCTCCAAGGACCTGCCAACGCCGCTGGAAACCTGGCAGGCCAGCAAGCCCTACCTGCTCGAACCGCTCGCCAAGCGCGGCGAACTCGACCAGGGCATCCTGCGCTTCACCTGGCTCTCGCTCAAGCTTGTCGCCCAGGGATACCTGCTCGCCCTGCTGGTCGGCACGCCGGTCGGTTTCCTGCTCGGCCTGTCGCGCAAGTTCACCCTCGCCTTCGACCCGCTCATCCAGGTGCTGCGCCCGGTCTCACCGCTCGCCTGGCTGCCCCTCGGTATGATCCTGTTCAGCGGCGTCCGCATCCTTGACGAGGGCGGCCGAACCGCCTTCGGCGCCTCCGACGCCGCCGCGCTCTTCACCATCGCCATCTGCGCGATGTGGCCAACCGTGATGAACACCGCCGTCGGCGTGCGCGCCGTGCCGCAGGATTACCTCAACGTCGCCAAGGTGCTCAAGCTGCCCAAGGACAAGACGCTCTGGAAGATCCTCGTGCCCGCCACCCTGCCCTACATGTTCACCGGCTTCCGCCTAAGCCTCGGCATCGCCTGGCTGGTCATCGTCGCCGTCGAGATGCTCACCGGCCGCCCCGGCATCGGCGGCTTCCTCTGGCAGCAATACAACGCCAACAGCTTCGCCCACATCATCCTCTGCATCCTCACCATCGGCGTCATCGGCTACATCCTCGACCGCCTGATGTCCCTGATCGAAAGCCGCTTCAAGACCGCCTGAATCTTTATGATCGATGATTTACGATGGACGATTTCCTGTGCTGCGACGCCTGGCCGTCGTGCGGGTGGCGTTGAAGATTTTGGTAAGTTCCTCCGCTTCCTGAAGAAGGCTCTTCAAGCGCTTGCCGGGCAGCAGCTCCGCGCGTTCGGCAAGCTGCAGCCAAAAGGCACTCTCGTCCGCCTCCTCCAGTACAATGGTGATTTTGTGAATGAAGTCAGCCGGCGACTTTGCCCGCAGAGCCGCCCGGTAATTGGCGGCCACCGAGGTACCGCTGCGGGCCATTTGATTTCCCACGGTTCTTCCCGGGATCGTTTTTGGCAGAGCCTCCACCAGTCTCAGGACACGCACTGCAAAGTCCATGGTCCGCCGCTTGAGCTCATCAGCCGTCATAATCGATAATTTATATCATTAATCATAAATCGTAAACCATCAATCCACATGCCCCTCATCGAAATTCAAAACGCCCGCAAAGGCTACGGCCCCGCCGGCGCCCGCACCGAGGTACTGGGCAACATCGATCTCGCGGTCGAGGAGGGCGAGTTCGTGGTCATCGTCGGGTATTCCGGCACGGGCAAATCCACCCTGATCAACCTGATCTCGGGCCTGGTGCAGCCCGACGCCGGTGAGGCGCGAATCGACGGCCAGCGCATCACCGGTCCGGGACCGGACCGCGGCCTGGTGTTTCAAAACTACTCGCTGCTGCCCTGGCTCACCGTTGAGGAAAATATCGCCCTCGCCGTCAACGAGGTCTTCAAGGACTGGCCTGCCGCACGTCGCCGCGAGCATGTCGCGAAGCACATTGCCATGGTCAAGCTCGGCCCTGCGGCGCACAAGTTTCCGCGCGAACTCTCCGGCGGCATGCGCCAGCGCGTCTCCCTGGCACGCACCCTGGCGATGAACCCGCGCGTGCTGCTTCTGGACGAGCCGCTCAGCGCCCTCGATGCCCTGACCCGCGCCACCCTGCAGGACGAAATTTCCGAGATCTGGCTCGCCAACAAAACCACGGTGGTCTGGATCACCAACGACCCCGACGAGGCCATTCTGGTCGCCGACCGCGTCATCCCGCTGCTGCCCACCACGCCGGCCACGCTCGGCGAATCCATCCGCATCGACCTGGAGCGCCCGCGCGACCGCAAGGCCATCAACCACGACCCGCGCTTCAAGGCGCTGCGGGCGCAACTGATTCGCACCCTGCTCGAGGCCAAGGATCGCAGCCGGGTACGCTCCAGCCGCAAACTGCACCTGCCCGACCTGCTGCCCGAGGATGTCAGCGAGCTCAACTGGTTCAACCGCCTCATGCCGCGCCCGCCCCGGCGCCGCGGTGAGTCGCATCGCGAGGAAGTGGAGGTTCTACCATGAAAACACCCGACCCCAAACTTCTCGAACTCGACCGGCTGTGGAAGACCTACGACACGCCGAAGGGACCCGCGACCATCGTCAAGGACTTCAGCCTGCGCCTGCGCGAGGGTGAATTCGCCACCCTCATCGGCCACAGCGGCTGCGGCAAAAGCACCGTCCTCATGATGGTCGCCGGCCTCAGCGAACCCAGCCGCGGCAACATGATCCTCGCCGGCAAGGAGGCGGTCGGTCCCGGCCCCGACCGCGGCATCGTCTTCCAATCGCCCTGCCTGCTGCCCTGGATGACGGCTTTTGAAAACGTCCTGCTCGGCGTCAACCAGGTCTACTACACCGCCCCCAAGCGCGAGCGCCGCGAGATCGCCGAGTACTACCTCAGCATCGTCGGTCTGGGCGAGGCCCTGCACAAGCGCCCCGGCGAACTCTCCCAGGGCATGCGCCAGCGCGTCGGCATCGCCCGCGCCTTCGCCCTGCAGCCGAAAATGCTGCTGCTCGACGAACCCTTCGGCATGCTCGACGCCCTCACCCGCTACGAACTGCAGGAGGTGCTGCTCGAACTCTGGCGTCGCAACCGCGTCACCACCCTCATGGTCACCCACGATGTCGACGAGGCCATCTTCCTCTCCGACCGCGTGGTGATGATGACCGACGGCCCCGAGGCCGAGGTCGGCGACATCCTGCACATCCCCTTCGAGCGCCCGCGCAGCCGCCGCGAGATCATGGAGGACCCGCGCTACTACGAGCTGCGCGAACGCCTGATCACCTTCCTCAACGATCGCTCGCACATCCGCCCGAGCCGCGAGCCGGGCTTCCAGCCCTCGCCCGACATGGCCGCCGAAATGGCCCTGCACGCCCCCCTTCCCTCAGCCGCCGCTTAGCCAAGGAAACCCACACACCCACACCCCATGAAACGGCTCCCCCTCCTCCTGCTGGCCTCGGCGTCCCTCGCCCTCGCCGGACCTCCCGCCGCTCCCGCGCCGGCTCCCCAACCCGCCCCCGCCGGCGGCTATGCCCCCCTCACCTTCCTCGATGGCCGACTGACCCTCGACCTTCAGGAAAAAATGCGCTTCGAGGCGCGCGAAAACAACTTCGACTTCAACAGCGCCGTCAATGGACCGCAGGACGCGTCCTGGCTGCTGCAGCGCTTCCGCCTCGGTCTCGGCTACTCCTTCACCCCCTGGCTCAAGCTCTACGTCCAGGGCCAGGATGTGCGCGAGATCGGCGGCAGCCGGCCGAATGAAATCGGCGTGTTCGGCGCCGAGGGCGACGACGTCTTCGATGTGCTCAAGGCCTACGCGCAGATCGGCGACGCCAAGAAAGGCGCCAGCGCCACGATCGGCCGCCAGTTCCTCAGCTACGGCGACCAGCGCCTGGTCGGCCCGCTCGAGTGGCTGAACACGGCGCGCACCTTTGACGCCCTCAAGCTGCGCTGGGTCGATGACACCTGGGCCTTCGACCTGTTCACCTCCAGTCCGGTGACCTTCAAGGATCACGAGTGGAACAAGTCGCAGATCTTCGATGCCCAGTCGCCGGATGACAGCGTCTTCAGTGGCGCCTACCTCGCCACCCAGTGGCTGCCGTTCAACACGACCACCGACTTCTACCTCTTCCACAAGCAGGACAACGGCAACGGCGCCTTCGGCCCGAGCCTGGGTGACACCAGCTTCATCACCGTGGGCACGCTCTGGAAGGGCGACCCGAAAAAGCTCGGCGGCTGGGATTACGAAACCGAAATGGCCTTCCAGAAGGGCGACGTCAACGGCCGCACCCTGACCGCCTTCGCCGGCCACTGGGGCGTCGGTTACAACTGGCTGAAGCATCCGTGGAAACCCCGCCTCGGCCTGCAATACAACTGGAGCCCGGGCGATTCCGACCCCGCCGACGGCGACCTCGGCACCTTCCAGAACCTGTATCCGACAAACCACCTGTTCTACGGCTTCATGGACACCACGGGCTGGATC
Organism: uncultured Prosthecobacter sp.; assembly: GCA_947523045.1. Lineage (GTDB taxonomy): Bacteria > Verrucomicrobiota > Verrucomicrobiia > Verrucomicrobiales > Verrucomicrobiaceae > Prosthecobacter. Next base: position 23 of record CANNUR010000153.1, on the reverse strand, counting down.
AACCTGCACAATCCGCAGCTCAA
>CANNUR010000152.1 GCA_947523045.1 uncultured Prosthecobacter sp. | reverse complement strand
CGCCGCACAGGGTGCCGCCCTCGGGCGGAAAGCCGAGCTCGATGCGGATGTCCCGCCCCTCCAGCAGGGGCGCCAGGTGATCGAGCGCATCTTCAACACAGGCGCGAACGTTGAAGGGCTCAAGGTTCAGGGCCGAAGACCCGTTCTCCAGTCGCGAGATGGTGAGCAGGTCCTCAATGATGCGCAGGATGCGCTTGCCGTGCTTCTCCATGACCGACAGGCAGCGTGCCCGGCCGGCCTCGTCGCGGACGACCCCGCTCTGCAGCGACTCGATGTAGCCGTTGATCAGGGTCAGGGGCGTGCGCAGCTCGTGCGAGGCGTTGGCGACGAAATCGCGGCGGATCTGCTCGGTCATCGTCTGCTCGGTGACGTCGTAAACCATCAGCCAGACCCCGCGCTCGGCCTTGGCGGGAAGAGGCGAGGCCTCGACAAGGTAGTATCGGATGCCCATGGCGCCGCCCTCCAGCACGGCCTGGTGCTCGATCTCGCGCACGCAGCGCCGCTCCTCGCGCAGCGCGGCCTGGGCCAGTTCCGCAACCTGGTGATCGGCCAGTTCCTCCAGCAGCGTGCGACCGCGGCGGATCGCAGCCTTGTGCATGAGCCTCTCCATGCTGCGGTTGCAGAACTTGATGCGCATCTGGTCATCGACAATGACCACGCCCTGGCGGATTTCCTGCAGCAGCGCCTCGAACAGCCGCCGAAGATACTCCTCCCGGGCCAGGGCTCCCTCGGCCTCCACCAGGCCGGTGAAGCGCGCGGCAAGCTTGTCGGCCTCGGCGGGACGCAAACCGGCCGCCTGGGTAAGCCGGTCGGTCAGCTGGCGCCAGCGCCGCTCACGCGCCCACGTCCATGCCGCCAGGGCAAGCAGGCACAGGAGGAGCAGGAGCGACAGCGGGGGCATGAAGGGCATCGAAAGGCGGCACGGCCGAAAAAGCAAGGGCACAGCCGGTCCGGTCCCCGGAGATCAGGCCCGTTCCAGTTCGTTCGGTTCAGCAACGAACTGGTAACCGGTGCCGCGCACCGTGACAATGTGGCGACCGGCATCCCCCAGTTTTTCGCGCAGGCGCTTGATGTGGGTGTCGAGCGTGCGCGTGGCGACATCGTCCGAATAGCCCCAGACCTCGCGCAGCAGCTCGGCGCGGGTGTGCACGGCGGTGGTGTTCTCCATGAGCACGGCGAGCAGCTTGAACTCGGTGGTGGTCAGCTCGATCGGGTGGTCGTCGTGGAAGCACTTCATGTTCTTGCGGTCGAGCAGGAAGGGGCCGACGCGCAGCTCGGAGACATGGGTCACCTTCTTGGTGCGGCGCAGGATGGCGGTGATGCGCAGGGCCAACTCGCGCGGCGAGAAGGGTTTGGTCAGGTAATCGTCCGCACCAAGCTCGAGACCGTTGATCTTGTCGGTCACCTGGGCGCGGGCCGTCAGCATGATGACCGGCACGGCGCGGGTGCGGCTGTCGGCGCGCAGGCGCTTGAACACCGACATGCCGTCCTGGCCGGGCAGCATGAGGTCGAGCACCACCAGATCCGGTTCGTGTTCAATGACGGCATTGAGCACCTGCAGACCATTGGTGATGCAGACGCATTCATGCCCTTCACGCATGAGATGCAGGGTGATCAGCTCCGAAATGTCAGGTTCGTCATCAACGACCAGGATTTTGCTCATAGGACGCGGAAGTACACCAGCCCCCGAGGGCTCCAACAAACGAGAATTGGTGACGAGTACGACACATCCTACACCAATCCCATCGCAGCCCAAGGGCTTCGTGACGGATTCGTCACCATGCGACACTTTGAGGCGGGCGTCGTCTGAGGTCTGTACATGAAACCGCCCGCCATGAGGCTGCTGCTGATCACCGACACCTACCCGCCCGAGATCAACGGTGTGGCGCGCACGCTGTCGACCCTCGCCCGGGGTCTGACCGCACGCGGGCATGCGGTCGAGATCGTCACCACCCGTGCGGCGGAATCGGCCGAGCCTGCGGGCGGACCGGCGCGCCACTTGGTGCCCTCCCTGCCCTTGCCCGGCTACCCCGGCCTGCGGGTCGGCCTGGCCACGCGCGGCCGCCTGCGGCGACTCTTCGATCAGTTCCGTCCGGATGTCCTTTATGTTGCCACCGAGACCCCGCTTGGCCTCGCGGCCATCCGCGCCGCCCGCCAGGCCGGCGTACCCGTCGTCTCGGGCTTCCACACGAATTTTCAAACCTACCTCGGCGATTACGCGCCCCCCGGTGTCGCCGCCCTCGCCCGGCCGCTGCTGTGCGCGCTGCACAACCGCACCGCGCGCACCCTGACGCCGAGCGCCGACACGGCGGCCATGCTCACAGACTGGGGTGTGCGCAATGTCGGCGTGCTCGGCCGAGGCGTCGACACCGCCCTCTTTGACCCGGCGCGCCGCTGCGCGGAACTGCGTCGGAGCTGGGGCGCCGATGACGCCACGCCAGTGGCACTTTATGTCGGCCGCGTGGCGGCGGAAAAGAATCTCGATCTGCTGGTACGCGCCTTCCAAACCTTCCGAACGATCCACCCGCAGGCCCCCTGCGTCGTTGTCGGCGATGGCCCGCGCCGGCAGGCCCTACAGGCCGCCCAGCCCGATTTCGTCTTCGCCGGCGCGCGCACCGGCGAGGAACTCGCACGCCACTACGCCAGTGCCGACGTCTTCCTCTTCCCCAGTGTCACCGAGACCTTTGGCAACGTCGTGCTTGAAGCCCTGGCCGCCGGCCTGCTGCCGGTCGCCTACGACTACGCAGGCCCGCGCCAGTTGCTCCGCCACGGCGCCAACGGCTGGCTAGCCCCGCTTGGCGACGAAACCGCCTTCCTCGACGGCACCCGCGCCGCTGCCAAGGGCTGGAACGACGCCGATCGCCGCGCCAATGCCCGGACCGCCGCCCTCGAACACGGCTGGCCGCAGGTCATCGAACAGTTCGAGGCGGAACTGCACGCCGTCCTGCCAGCCCGCCCTTGACGCCCGCCCCCAGACCACCGTTGAATCCCACCATGCCTGAAGACCGTCAAGACCCGGACGCCGAAGCCCCCGCAGGCGCCAAGACCAAGCTGCGCGTGCGCACGGTCTTTGTCTCCGACGTGCACCTCGGCATGCCCGACTGCAAGGCGGCGCAGGCCTCGCACTTCCTGCGCAACACCCAGTGCGAGAAGCTCGTGCTCAACGGCGACATCATTGATGCCTGGCACCTGCGCCGAGCCGGCGGCTGGAACAAGGCGCACACCCACTTTATCCGTACGGTGCTGCGGAAGATGGAGAAGGAAAACACCCAGATCATCTACCTGCGCGGCAACCACGACGACATCCTCGACCGCTTCATCCCGATCGCTCTCGACAACTTTCTCATCACCGGCGAGCACATCCACCGCACGGGCGCCGGCGACTACCTGGTGGTGCACGGCGACGGCTTTGATCACGTCACCACCAACCACCCCTGGATTGCCCACCTGGGCGGCATCGGCTACAACCTGCTGCTGCGCGTCAACCGCGTCTACAACTGGTGGCGGCGCGTGCGCGGCAAGGAGAGTTTTTCGCTCAGCCGCTGGGTCAAGCTCAAGGTCAAGTCCGCCGTCAGCTTCGTCGGGCGCTACGAGGAGCAGCTGCAGGAACTGGCCCGGGCCAAGGGCTGCCGGGGCATCATCTGCGGCCACATCCACAGCCCGGCCGACAAAATCATCGGCGACACCCACTACCTGAACTCGGGCGACTGGGTGGAATCGCTCACCGCCATCCTCGAGCACCTTGACGGCCGCTTCGAAGTGATCACCTACGACCAGTTCTGCGAGCGCACTGGCCGCGAACCGAAGGGCGGCGCCGATGTCGCCGAGGTTGCCGGCGCGCCCGGCTCGGGCGAAACTGCGCCGCGACCCGCCATGTAATCCCATGCAGGACCACATCCTCACCAGCTTCGACCAGAACCTCCGCAGCCTGCGCGACCAGGTGCTGATCATGGCCAGCATCGCCCGCAAGAACCTCGCCGGCGCCATGCGCGGACTGATGGAGCGCGACACCGACCTGTGCAATGCCGCCATCGCCGCCGACCAGGACGTCAACGAGCTGGAAAAAAGCATCGACCGGCTGGGCATGCAAATCCTGCTCAAGTTTCAGCCCACCGCCCAGGACCTGCGCCAGGTCATGGGCACGATCCGCATCGCCAACAACCTCGAGCGCATCTCCGACCAGGCCGGCAGCATTGCCAAGCGGGCGCGCGCCATCAACCTGCTGCCGGAGATGCCCGAGACCAGCCTGATCCAGCCGGTGTATCACCTCTGCGCGCGCAACCTCGAGGCCGCCATCCAGGCCTTCAGCGATGGCGATGCCGAGGCCGCCACCGAGATCCGCCAGCGCGACAAGGAACTCGACGCCGCCGAAAAGCACCTCGACCAGGCCCTGCTGCAGGTCATGGAGGCACGCAACGCCCCGCTCGAAGGCTACCTGCACCTCATTTTCATCGCCCGCTTCCTGGAGCGCGTCGGCGACCACTGCAAAAACATCTGCGAGGACACGGTCTTCATCGAGAAGGCCGAGGACATCCGCTTCGACAAGACCAAGCGCACCGAGACCCGCGCGGGCTGAAGCGGCTCAGGATTCCAGGACAATGCGGATCTTGCCGGCCGTTTTGCCGGCGGCGGCGAGGCTGTCGGCCAGGGTCGGTCCCTGCGGCACGACGGGGACCGCCGGTATGGAGGTTCCCTGCTCCGCCTCAAGGGCCGCCTTGAGCGCCCCCTCGACCATCTGACCGCAGTGGATCTTCATCGGCGGCAGCGGCCCGAGCGGTGCACTCAATTCCTCGGCCGAAAGTGTCAGCGCCTCCTCCCGGGTCTTGCCGCGGATGAGCTCGGTGGCGAGGCTGGCCACGGCGATCGCGGTCTGGCAGCCGAAGCTTTGAAAGGTCGCCTTGTCGATGACCTTGCGACCGTCCTGCTCGCGAAACTTCAGCCACATGCGCACCATGTCGCCGCAGTCCGGGCTGCCGACCGTGCCGACGGCGTCGGCATCGGCCATTTCGCCGAGGTTCTGCGGGTTTTCCAAGGCCGACTGCAGGGTGTCTTCGTTCATCACGGTTCAGACAAACTTACGCCATCCGGCCGCAGCACTGCTTGAATTTCTTGCCGCTGCCGCAGGGGCACGGGTCGTTGCGTCCGGCCGTGAGCCTGGGCCTGGCCTGGGGGGCGGCGCGCGGCAGGATGAGGCGCGGGCCCTCGGTGGCGGGATCGTGCGGCTTCGGCTCCTCTTCGGCGGGGCGGCGCTGCGGTGCCGGTTCGGCGCCGGCCTGCTGCAGGGCGAGCTGGGCGAGGAACTGTTCGAAGGCGGCGAGCTGCTGGGTGCTCTTGAACAGGTTGCCGAGGACCTCGCCGTTGATGCTGCGCATGAGGTCGGCGAAGATGGCGAAGGCCTCCTGCTTGAACTCGATGAGCGGATCCTTCTGGCCATAGCTGCGCAGGGAGATGCCCTCCTTGAGAGCATCGAGGGCGTAGAGATGCTCCTGCCAGAGACGGTCGATGGCGTTGAGCAGGATCATCTTCTCGATTTCCTGCAGCGCCTGCGGATTGGCGCCGGCCACCTTGGCATCGTAGGCGTGCAGGATGCGCTCGCGCAGCCATTCGCACTGCGCCTCGTAGGACAACCCCTTGAAGGCGTCGTCGAACTCGCGCAGGCCGATCGGGAAGGTCGTGTTCACCCAGTGCAGCAGGCCGGCGTGGTCCGGCTCCAGGTCGCTGCCACTGTCCTTGGGCAGGAACTCCTCAAGGCGCTCGGTGATGCCCTCCTTGACCGCCTCGTCGATGAGCAGGCGCGGGTCATTGCTGTTGAGCACGTCGTTGCGGCGCTCGTAGATGACCTCGCGCTGCTGGTTCATGACGTCGTCATACTCCAGCACGCGCTTGCGCCAGGTGTAGTTGCGCTGCTCGACCTTCTTCTGGGCGCTTTCGACGCTGCGGTTGAGCCAGGGATGCTGAAGCTCCTCGCCCTCCTTCATGCCGAAGCGCTCCATGATCTTGGTCATGCGATCGGCAGCGCCGAAGTTGCGCATGAGGTCGTCCTCGAAGCTGAGAAAGAACTTGCTCTCGCCGGGGTCGCCCTGGCGCGCGCAGCGGCCGCGCAGCTGGCGGTCGACCCGGCGCGATTCGTGGCGCTCGGTGGCGATGACAAAGAGTCCGCCGAGTTCGGCCACCCCCTCGCCCAGCTTGATGTCTGTGCCGCGGCCGGCCATGTTGGTGGAGATGGTCACCGCCCCGCGCTGGCCGGCGCGGGCGACGATCTCCGCCTCCTGGCGGTGGTACTTGGCGTTGAGTACCGAGTGCGGGATCTTCTGCAGCTTGAGCATGCGGCTGACCGTCTCCGAGGCCTCGACGCTGGCGGTGCCGACCAGCATCGGCTGGCCCTTGGCGTGGCGTTCGTGGATCAGGGCGATGACGGCGGCATACTTCTCGCGGCGGGTCTTGTAGATGCTGTCGTTGTGGTCGACGCGCTTCACCGCCCGGTTGGTCGGAATGGTCAACACGTCGAGACCGTAGATGTCATGAAATTCGGAGGCGTCGGTCTCGGCGGTGCCGGTCATGCCACCCAGCTTCTGGTACAGGCGGAAGTAGTTCTGGATGGTGATGGTGGCCAGGGTTTGGGTCTCGGCGTCGATCTGCACGCCCTCCTTGGCTTCGACCGCCTGGTGCAGGCCGTCGCTCCAGCGGCGCCCCGGCATCTTGCGGCCGGTTTGGCTGTCGACGATGACGACCTTGTTCTCCTCGACAACGTACTCGACGTCCTTCTCGTAGATGCAGTAGGCGCGCAGCAGCTGGCTGATCTGGTGGATGCGCTGGCCCTGGTGCGACAGACGATCCTGCAACTCGGTCTTTTTGGCGGCCTTCTGCGCCTCGGAAAGGGCGGGATCGACGTCGATTTCCGAGAACAGGGTGGCCAGATCCGGCAGCACGAAGGCGTCGGGCTCGTCGGGGCTGAGGAAACTGCGCCCCTTCTCGCTGAGGTCGGCATCGTGCGACTTCTGGTCCATCGAGAAGAACAGCTCCTCCTTGAGGGCGAAGAGATCCTTCTTCTGAGTGTCCTCATACAGCTTCAGCTCGGCCTTCTCCATGGCCCGGCGCAGGTCCGGGTCCTCCATGCAGCGCATCAGGGCGCGGTTCTTGGGCTGACCGACGTGGACCTGATAGAGCTTGCGGCCGGCCTCCTCGAGGT
>CANNUR010000151.1 GCA_947523045.1 uncultured Prosthecobacter sp. | reverse complement strand
TCGATGCCGGTCTCCTCGACGAAGGTCGTGGTGACGATGAAGAAGATGAGCAGGATGAAAATGCAGTCGATGAGGGGCGAGATGTCAATCGCCGCGTCCTCTTCGCCGTCGCTGGAACTGCCGAATTTTCTGGCCATGGTAGGGGATGTCAGGCGTTGGCTTTGGTGCGCTTGAGCACGCGCTGTCCGCAGGCGTTCTGCAGGTGCTCGATGAAGGATTCGAACTTCGCCCGCCGGCTGGTGAGCAGGTAGTGGAGGAAGTAGCCGGGCAGCGCGATCATGAGCCCGGTCTCGGTGGTGATGAGCGCCTCGGAAATGCCGCCGGCGACGACATTCATCGTCTTCTCGCCGCCGCCACCCTTGGAGAGGCCGTCGAAGGTGGTGAGCATGCCGGTGACCGTGCCGAGAAGCCCCCAGAGCGGGGCGGCGGCGATGGCGACGGTGATGAACTTCAGGTCGCGGTCGAGCGGCGGCAGTTCGTGGGCGCGCAACTCCTCGAAGGCAGCCATGACGTCGTCATAGCCGGCAGCGTCACGCAGGCGCACCTCATGGAAATCGAGGTAGCGCTGGGCGCTGCGGTAGGCGGAGAGCGAGGCGGCACTGTCGGCGCCGAGGCGGGCCACCACCTCGCGACCGCCAAAATAGCGCTGCTGGCGGTAGCGGATGAGGAAGAACGAATAAAACATGTCGCCGCACTTGGCGTACAGAACGAAGGCCGTGGCCGCGAGCGGGATCATGCCCCAGCCACCGGCATCCCAGAGCTCGCGCACGCTCTGCAGGTAGGCACGCGCGCCCTCGGGCAGGGCGGCCACCCATTCGGCGAAGAACGAAGCGAGGAACGTCATGGCGTCGGCAATCAGACGGCGGGCACGGGCAGGGCGCCGGGCGCCTCGGGTTCATCCGAGGCGGAGGACGCCGGCGGCGCGGAACCGGTCAGCTCGCGGGCGTTGCGATGGTTCATGATGCGCACGGCGAGTTTCTCCATGTCGTCGAGGGCCGCGCGCGCCAGGCGGGCGAGGAAGGCGGCCATGAGCAGGCAGGGAATGGCGGTGATCAGTCCCCACTCGGTGGTGAGCAGCGCCTCGGAAATGCCGGAGGAGAAGGTGGAGGCATCCTGGGTGCCGAAGACGGTGATCAACTTGAAGGTGTTGATCATGCCGGTGACGGTACCGAGCAGACCGAGCAGCGGTTCGACCGCGGCGGCGATCTTGATGAAGGGAATGTAGGCGTTGAGCCGCGTCTTGGCATCGAGCACGCGCTCGAACATGGCCTCCTCCAGCATCGAGGCGGGATCGCGGTAATGCTGCAGCACGGCACCGAGCATGCGGCCGATCGGTCCGCCGGTGCGACGTGCAATGGCGCCGGCGTCCTGGAACCGGCCGGCATCGAGATGACTGAGGAACTGACCGACCTGAGCATGATTGGGCCGGCGCACGAGGGCCAGTTGCAGCCATTTGACCAGACCCACCAGCACCGCCACGGCGCCGAGGCCGCCGATCGGCCACATGACCGGGCCGCCCTTGAGAAACTCCTGCCAGATGGTCATCTTGGTTTCCTCGACCTTGAAGGCCGAGCCGCGGGTCGAGTCCACCGGCACCCGGCCCTGGCCCTCGGCCAGCGTGGTGGCGATCTCTTCCGGCCTGGCGTCGGCCGGCAGGGTCAGGATGGCCGGCTCATTGCTGCCCAGACGCAGATCCGCGAGGCCGACCTGCCTGCCATCGGTGCCGGCGAAGAAGCCGAGCGGCCCGAGCATGAGGAACTTGCCCTCGGACACGACGCCGCTCTTGGCCTCGACGGCGGAACCGGCAAAGACCGCGCCGCCCAGCGCGTCGTCGATGCGGTCGAGAGCCAAGTCGAGCAGGTCAAGACGGGCGGCCTGGCGGGCGACCGCGTCGAGGTTGGCGTTGTTGGCGGCGTTCTTCTTGGCGGTGAGCACGTCGCCATGGCGCTGGACCTCGGCGATGTGCAGGCGGGTCTCCAGGTTGCGGACGAACTCATCGATGGCATTCGCCACGTAGTTCGACTGATCCTCGCGCGACTTGATCTGGGCGCGCAGGTTGGTGAGGTCGAGCTGTCGGGCGTCGGCGAGGCGCAGGACACGGTCATACTCCTTGCGCGCCTCGATCACCTGGTCGTCGAGCTCGTTGAGGCGGCGCGTCAGCGGCACCTTCTCCTTCTCGATGCCGGCGCGCGTCTCGGCGAGCTGGCGGGTGGCGGTGTCGAGGCGTTTCTGGAAGTCGTCGGCCACACCGGCAAGGGGTGAGGGCGTCTGGGCGGCCGCATCGGCGGCCAGCAGCAGGGTGAGACAAAAAAGCGATCGCATGACAAAAATGTTTCAGAACTCCATTCAGCGCACCTGCACCGGCAGCGGCACGAAGCCGGCGACTTTTTCGCCCTTCTGCATGGCGATGACCTCGTCGACCAGCGGCGCAATGCCCGCGTCCTCGATGACCTCCCAGCCGGCGGCGCCGGGCAGCAGCAGGCCGCCGATGTTGGCGGTTTCACCGCTGCCGGCGAAGTAACCGGCCGCGAGGCCGAAGTAGATCACGCGCACCTCGATCTCACGACCGCCGGCGACCTTGCGGCGTTCGTTGACGACGACGATGTCGCTGTGGAACTTGTTCACCTCGTTGAGGATGACGAGCACGTTGACGATGCGCTCGCCGGTGGAGAGCTTGATCTCCTCAGGTTTCATTGCCGCTGTCGGCAGGCGTTCGTACTGACCCTGCAGCTTCTCCTTGAGGTAGTCCGGCAGCCGCGGCCAGAGCGCGTGCACGCGCGCCTCCAGCTGGCCCAGGCGGGCCGTCAGGGCGTCCTGGGTGGCGCCAAGTTCGCGGTTCTGGGTTTCCAGCTTGCCGCGCTCGCTGTCGTTGGCGCTGATGTTCTTCGACTGTTCTGTGGTCTTCTCGGCCAGCTCCTTGAGCTGGGCTTCGAGCAGGGCCTGCCGGCTGTCGAGGATTTCGCGGCCGGTCTTCCAGTCGGCCTCCTCCTTGGCGAGCAGCTTCTGGGTTTCGTAATACTTGCCGAGCAGGTCGCGCGAGAGCGCCAGGTAGTCCTGGTTGACCTTGGCGGCGGGTTCAGCGACAACCGGCAGCAGGCCGGCACAGAGCCATGTGACGAAAAGGTAGCGAAGCGGGGGCACGCTGCGACAGGTGCCGGAAAACCCCGAAAACCAAAGCCGATTCGGGTGACGAAAAAGACACAGTCGACACACGATCAACCCTGCACCAAGCGTCCTTCATGCAGGCGCAGGGTGCGGCCCATGCGCGCGGCTTGGGCGGGGTGATGGGTGACCATGACCAGGGTGGCGCCGGACTGACGGCAGAGGTCGAGCAGCAGGCCGGTCAGGGCCTCGGCATTGCGTTCGTCGAGCGCACCGGTCGGCTCATCCGCGAGCAGCAGACGCGGCTCGTTGATGAGTGCGCGCACAACCGCCACGCGCTGGCGTTCGCCACCGGAAAGCTCGGCCGGTTTGCCGTCGATGCGGCCCCCAAGACCGACCGCCTCCAGCAGTTCGACAGCGCGCTGCCGCACCCGGTCAGGATCCGGTCGCTTGGCGAGGGCGAGCGTGGGCAGCAGCACGTTTTCCAGCGCCGTGCACTGGGGCATCAGATGATGGAGCTGGAAGATGAAGCCGATTTTCTCGCCGCGCAGCGCCGCTAGGCGCTCGGGCGCGCACTGCGACACCTGCTCGCCATCCAGCACGTAGCGACCGGAGTCCGGCGTGTCGAGGGTGCCGAGCACGTTGAGCAGGGTGCTCTTGCCGCAGCCCGAGGGACCGACCACGGCGACCGACTCGCCGGCTTCGATCTCGAGACTGATGCCGCGCAACACATCGAGGGCGGCTCCGCCGGGTTCACGGTAAGTCTTGCAAATGTCGGTGAGGGCGATGAGGGCCATGGCGGGAGGTTACGCAGAAAAAGGGTTCAGGGAATCACGCGCCAGCGCCGGGCCTTGAATTCGTGGCGCGGCAGGCTGCCGAACTCGGCAAGACGCACGGGAATGCGCAGGGAAAAGGTGTTGCGCAGGCGGGCTTCCAGGCGTTTGGCGAGGTTTTTGGCCAGGGCCTCCGGAGCCTCGATGACCAGGCTAATCTCGTCCATGGCGTCGATCTTGCGCTGCTCGACCTGGTATTCGACGACCTCGGGAAAGCGCCGGACGACGGCCTCCACCGCGCTGGGATAGACGTTGACACCGCGCACGACGACCATGTCATCGATGCGGCTGAGCACGCCGCCCTGCAGGGTGAGCCGGTTGTGGTGATAAACCTTGCGCACCCAGTCGCCGGTGCGGTAGCGCAGCAGCGGGCAGGCGCCGCGGTCGAGGGTGGTGAGCACGAGTTCGCCCTCGCCCCCCTCGTCGACCTCACGCCCCGTGGCCGGATCGATGACCTCGGCGAAGTAGGCTTCCTCCAGGACCTGCAGGCAACCTGGCAGGTCGTCGCTTTCATAACTCACCGGACCGACCTCGGTCATGCCGTGATGGTCGTAGACGCGGGCATCCCAAAGCTTTTCCAGCCGGGCCCGCACTTCGGGGATGCAGCCGCCGGGTTCGCCGGCGACGATGACCTTGTTGACGCGCAGGGCCAGTCGCTCCACGCCGCTGGCCTCGCCAATCATCTCGCCCAAGCGCAAGGCATACGTGGGGGTGCAGCAGAGCACGGTGGCACCGCAGCGCGCCATCAGTTCCAGCCGCGCCTGGCTCGACAGCCCGCCGCCGGGCAGGGTCAGGTAATCGCGCGCCGCCGCCTCGAAGGCAGTCCAGAAACCGAGGAAGGGGCCAAAGGAAAAGGCATAGAAGATGCGGTCGCGCCCCTTGACCAGGCCGGCCGCCTCGTAGACGCGCCGCCAGCAGGCGAGCATGGCCTCCCAGCTCTCCGGGGTGTCCAGCCAGGCCATTGGCTGACCGCTGCTGGTGCCGCTGGTCTGGCAGAAGCGGGTGTAATGAGCCAGCGGCCGGGTGAGATTGCTGCCAAAGGGCGGGTGCGCCAGGCGGTCGGCCAGCAGTTCGTCCTTGCTGGTGAAGGGCGCCTGGGCAGCAAAGTCGTCGATCCGGTTCAGCGAGGTGACGCGCAGCCCCGCCGCCTTGAACTTGCGCGCGTAAAAGCCGTCGGTCGTGGCAAGGTTGAGCACAATCGAGCGCAGCTTGCGCCATTGATTGGAGCGCAAGCGCACACGGTCGGTGAGGACGGGTTCGTGCGGCACGCTGCAGCGTTGGCGAGCGCGCCCGCAGGGTCAACCCGGATTCAGGCGACGCAGGCCTTCAGATCGGCCATGGCGCGCCCCATGTCGGCGGTGCCGAAGGCGGAAGTTCCGCAGACAAACAGGTTGGCGCCGCAGTCGCGGGCGATGGGTGCGGTGTGCGTGTAGATGCCGCCGTCGACCTCGAGATGATACTTCAGGCCGTGCGCAGCGCGGTGGTCGCGCGCGGCCGCCAGCTTGGGCATGGTTTCCTTCTCCATGAAGGCCTGGCCGCCAAAACCGGGCACCACGGTCATGATCAACAGCAGGTCGATGTCGGCCAGGAACGGCAGGGCCGCCTCAAATGGGGTGTCCGGATGCAGGGCCAGGCCGCAGTGGTGGCTGGCGGCACGGATGCGCTTCAAGGTCTCGGCCACGGAGCTGTCGTAACGCGCCTCGGCGTGAATGGTGATGTTGTCGGCCCCGGCCTTGAGGAAGCGCTCGAGGTAATGATCCGGGCGATGGATCATCAGATGCACGTCCAGGTACATGCCGGTGAGCTTGCGCACGGTCTGCACCATCTGCGGTCCGAACGAGATGTTGTCAACGAAGTTGCCGTCCATGACATCGAGATGCAGCCACTGCGCCCCGGCATCCTCGGCCCGCCGCACCTCGGCGGCGATGTTGGACCAGTCGGCGGCAAGCAGTGAGGGCAGGATCAGGCGGTTCTCGTGGGTCATCGACCGCATGAAGCACGCGGCAGCGGGCCATGCAAGCGCGAGCTGGCCCTCCCCTGCCCGCCCGACCCGCTCAGCCGGTGACGCCGCGGATGTCGATGAGGTGAAGCTGTCGCCCCTGGCCGGCATGGGGGGCATCGACACAGACCCAGGCCGCGTCGCGACTCAGGCGCGGATGGGTGTCGACCCGCCACTCGCCCTTGTACTCCGGCGGCTGCGGAAAGTGGCCGAGGTCGAAACGGCGGTTCGTGGCGATGTGATAGAGGTGCGGCGTCTGCAGGCGGCGCACGCCCTTGGGATAGGTGTCGCTGACCAGCCACTGGTTGCCGCGCAGGTAGCTGAAATGGCCGCCCGAGTCGAGCACGCCGCGGCCGACCTCCTCGACGATGCCGGAATCGCGATCCTCAAAGAGAAAGTTGCCCCAGCTGTCGTTGCCGAGCCAGCCCTTGGCCTGCGACAGGATGTGCTGTGGATCGCGCCAGATGAAGTGCGAGGCATAGCCGTTGGGAATGACGATGCGCAGGTCAGAACCGTCCATCGCCGCGGTGATCATCCGGGTCAGGTGGCCGCCCTTGGGCTGGGTCCAGCGGTGCAGCAGGATGAAACGGCGGCCGTCCGGACTGCACAGCAGGTGATAGGCGTGATGCTTGGAGGTCGGATGATTTTCCATCACCTCGCCGGTCTTGGCGAGCAACTCGTGCGACAAAATCAGCTTCTCGGCGCCGGTTTCGAGATCGACATGGCTGATGCCGGTTTCCGCCGGTGCCATGACCTCGAAAAAGCGGTCGCGGATGCCGGCGTAACCGTAGCCCGGCCGGCAGTCGGCGACCCGGGAATAATCACAGGTCACCGCCTCGCGCCCGTTTGGGCTCAGCGAATACACCGAGGCCGGCAGCGTGCGTTTGTCGCCCGTCTTGACGTCGAGGATGTGGCTGACGAAGCGGTCCTTCTCGCGGTCGTTCCAGATCACCTTGGAGTCCGTACCGGGGATCCACTGCAGCATGCAGCCCTGCTGCCAGTTCCAGGCCCGGCTGCTGCCGAGCGGGATCCAGCGATCCTTGTCCTCCAGGTCGACCATGCCCACCTCGATGACATCATCCGGCTCCGGCGAGCGGTGTTCAAAACCGACCTTCATGCCGAGCACGAAGCGATTCGTCGGATCAAACTGCAGCTTGTCGTAGTAGCCGAACCAGTGGTGGCCGGGACCGCGGGTGATGACACGGGTCGGCGGGAAGTTTTCCGACGTTTGCCCACGCGCCGAAGCGGCGGCAAGGGCGGTCAGGCTGGTCTGCAGGAACTGGCG
>CANNUR010000150.1 GCA_947523045.1 uncultured Prosthecobacter sp. | reverse complement strand
CGCTGCCACTCCAGCAGGCGTTGGTGGATGTCGTGATAGGCAGCGAGCTTGCGCTGCTGCAGCGGGTGGCGGGCCACGGCGGCCTGGAAGTCCTCGTAGGTGAGGCTGGCTGCCATCAGGGCGAAAAACCGGGTCAGGTCGGTGGCATCACAGGCGATGTGCCAGGGGCAATCGGCCCCGGCAACCGAGGGTTGAGGCCCCGGCAAGCCGATCGCCGAAGCCAGGGCATCGAGATCGCCGAGGCAGCGGGCGCCGATGTGAAAAAGACCGTCGGAAGGACGGACCACCGAATAAAAACCGAGCTGGGTGCAAAGCCACATGAAGCAACGAAGGGGAGGGTTGAAGCGTGGCTCTGCCAGACCGCCCGACAGCTCCGCACGCGCCACCAACTTCGCGCATAGGGTCGGACATCCGCAGGGGGAGGGCTGTGTTTTTTGTTCGCCCTCAAAGAACTGCACAAGCGAACAGGCTCAAGAAGAGCCAAGAGCTTCCGCGCTCTGCGGCTTCCGCGGTGGAGCCGAGTGTCGGATTTGAACCGACGACCTGATGATTACAAATCAACTGCTCTACCACTGAGCTAACCCGGCGTTGTCGTTGTGACGAACTTCAAAGTAACGCTGAACCGGGCGAGCGGCAACCGGATTCGGTTCGCCCTTCGCCGTTCACGGGCGGTAGAAGTCGAGCGTGCGGGCGAGACCGTCGCGCCAGTCGACGAGGACCTCGTAGCCGAGGGCGGCGCGGGCGGCGGAAATGTCGGCCAGGGAGTTGCGCACGTCGCCGACGCGCGGCGCCTGAAACTCGGGCTCGAGCTGCTGGCCGGTGAGCCGGTTGAGTTCAGCGATGAGGTCGAGCAGGGAGATCGACTGGCCGGCGGCGACGTTGAAGTAGCGGCCGGCGGCCTTGTCGGCCGGTGCCTCGGCGGCGAGCAGGTTGGCCGAGACGGCGTTGTCGACAAAGGTGAAGTCGCGCGCCTGCAGGCCGTCGCCAAAGACCAGTGGGCGGTCGCCGCGCAGCATGGCGGTGCAGTACTTGGCGATGACGCCCGAGTAGGGCGAATCGAAGGCCTGGCGGGGACCGAAAACGTTGAAGTAGCGCAGGGCGACGGTCTCGAAGCCATACAGGCGATGGAACAGCTGGCAGTACTTCTCGCCCCCATACTTCTGCAGAGCGTAGGGCGAGAGCGGGTTGGGCGGCAGGTCCTCATGCTTGGAGGGCGCATCGGAATCGCCATAGATCGACGATGAGCTGGCAAACATGAGGCGCTTCACGCCGGCATCGCGGGCGGCGACCAGCACCTTGAGGGTGCCGTCGAGGTTTTGACGGTTGCTTTCCAGCGGCTGGGCGACCGAGCGCGGCACGGAAGGCAGCGCGCCCTCGTGGAACACCCAGTCGCAGCCGGGCATGAGTTTGGCGAGCAGGGCCTCGTCGCCGATGTCACCCTGGACAAACTCCAGGTCGTCGCCGGGCTGTTTCCACGCGAGGTTGTCGAGGTTGCCGAGGCTGAGGTCGTCGAGGATGACCACCGAGCCGCCCTTGCGGCAGAGGGCTTGGGCGATGTGGGAACCGATGAAACCGGCACCGCCGGTGATGAGGGATTTCATGGAGTCAAAAGGGGGGAGAGCGGCCCGCACCCGTGCGCGTGGCCGCAGGTTCAGGCCTTGAAGTAGTGCGACCGCCCCTGCAGGCGGTCAGCCAGGGCGTTGCGGGTGTCGACCACGAGGCGGGCGTGTTCGGCGATCAGGGCGTAATCCACCGCCTTGTGGCGGGTGGCGACGAGAACGAGATCGAAGCCGGCGACAGTCGGCACATCGAGGTCGGTGTTGCGGATGCCGGCGAAGCGGGCGTGCTCGCGCGAGGGGCGGATGACCGGCACGTGCGGGTCGTGGTAGGCAACCTCGGCGCCGGCTTCTTCGAGCAGTTCCCAGAGCACATACCCCGGGCTTTCGCGGTCGTCATCGACATCGGCCTTGTAGGCGATGCCGAGCAGCAGGACACGGGCACCGGCCAACGTGTGCCCCTGGCTGGCAAGGGCCTCGCCGCAGCGGCGAACCACGTAAGCCGGCATGGCGGTGTTGACCTCGCCGGCGAGTTCGATGAAGCGGGTTTCCTGGCCGTACTCGCGCGCCTTCCAGGTCAGGTAAAAGGGGTCGATCGGAATGCAGTGCCCGCCCAGGCCCGGGCCGGGGTAGAAGGGCATGAAACCGAAGGGCTTGGTCTTGGCGGCCTCGATCACATCCCAGATGTCGATGCCCATGGCCGCGTAAACGACCTTGAGTTCGTTGACCATGGCGATGTTGACGGCGCGGAAGATGTTCTCGGTGAGCTTGACCGCCTCGGCGACGCGGCAGGACTCGACCGGCACCAGGGTCTGCACGGCCAGGCCGTAGATCTCGAGGGCGCGCTGGCGGCAGGCGGGCGTCAGGCCGCCGATGACCTTGGGAATGCGCGAGACGTCGCTGTTGGGATTGCCCGGATCCTCGCGCTCGGGCGAGAAGGCGAGGTGGAAATCGACGCCGGCGCGCAGGCCCGAGCCCGCTTCCAAAACCGCGCGCAGATCGGTGTCGGTCGTGCCGGGATAGGTCGTCGATTCCAGGCAGACGAGCTGGCCCTGCCGCAGGTGCGGGGCGATGGCACGACCGGTGTTGAGCACGTAGCTGAGGTCGGGATCGCGGCCGTTGACGAGCGGGGTCGGCACGCAGATGAGAATGGCATCGCACTCGGCGGCGCGGGCAAAGTCGGTGGTGGCGGCAAAGGCGCCGCGACCCACCGCCTCGGCGATCTCGGCGGCGGGAATGTGCAGGATGTAGCTGCGGCCGGCATTCAGGCTTTCGACCTTGGCGGGATCGACATCGAAGCCGAGCACACGGGCCCCGTTTTGGGCGAAGCGCAGGCTGAGGGGCAGACCGACGTAGCCAAGACCGACGATGCCGAGGGTGGGAGCGGGGGCGGGAGTCAAGCGGGCGGGAGGGTCAGGCTTTCAGGGCCCAGTCGAGCAGGGCCTGGGCATCGCGCCAGACACCGGCTTCCGTAGCGTTGAGCACGATGACGATGCGACGGCGGCCATTGCGTTCGCCGCTGGCGACCAGGCAGTAGCCGGCGGCGTTGGTGTAACCGGTCTTCATGCCATCGCAGTAGGAGACGTTGCGCAGCACGCGGTTCGTGTTGGCCAGTTCGGTGACGCGACCGCTGGGCCACTTGAACGAGTAATGGGTCAACTTGACGATCTTGCGAATCTCCGGCTGCTGGTCGCAGAGCTTGGCGATGACGGCAAGATCGCGGGCGGTGCTGTAGGGCTCGTCATCGTTGGTCGAGGGCAGGCCGTGCGGGTTGATGTAGTGACTGTTCTCAAGGCCGAGCTCACGGCACTTGGCGTTCATCTTGGCGACAAAGGCCTCGACACTGCCGGCATTGTCGCGGGCGAGCGCCTGGGCAATGTCGTTCGAACTCTTCACCAGCACGGCGGTGAGCAGCTGGCGGCGGGTGTACTTCTCACCCGCCTTGATGCCGAGCCGCACCGGTGCGCACTGGGTGTCGCTCTGCTCAACGATGAGTTCCTTGTCGAGGTCGCCGGCCTCAATGACCAGCAGGGCGGTGAGCAGCTTGGTGGTGCTGGCGATGGCCCCCCGCTTGTCGGCATTCTTCTCAAAGAGCACGTCGTCGCTGGCGGCATCGACGACCAGCACGCGGTCGGCGGTGATCTGCGGGATCGGGCCGCGCAGTTCGCGCAGCTCGATCTCACGGCGAACGCGGCGGCTCTTCTCCAGCTCTTCGGCCAGCTGTTTTTGCAGCAATTCAACGCTCTTTTCGCGGGCCAGCAGGTCGAGGCGCAGGCTTTCGAGCGACTGCTTGTCGCGGGCGAGCGCCATCTCACGCTGGACGAGGCCGGCTTCCTTGGCGTTGACCTCCTCCTCGCGCCACTTGAGCTTCTCCTCGCGCTGCGGATCCTCAAAGCAGCCAACCAGCGGCAGCACGGCCAAGAAGAGGGCCAGGCGGGCGAGGGCGGCGGAGCGGAGGGACATGGGTCAGAGTTCGGCCAGGATGGCTTTGAGACGGGCGGCGGGCCACTGACCGGGGGCATTGGCCTCGCCAAGGTATCCGTAGTTCAGCAAACTGCCGCATTTTGCAAGCACCAAGCGCGAGACGCGGCCAAGAGGCCCCATGCCCATGCAGGACAGGCGTAGCCGCTGCGGAGCCGCAGCAAGGCGGATCAGGCGCAGCAAATCCTCGGTGCTGTTGAGGAAGGTGGCGATCTTCACCGCGTCGAGTCCAGCGGGCTGGGCGAAACCGATCGCCCCCTGCAGAACCTCATCACCAGGGGTGGCCTGGAAATCGTGGAAGGAGCCAACGACGCGCACGCCCCTGCCCTGCGCCTTCTGGACCAGCGAACGCATCTCCTGGGCGCTGCGCAGCTCGATGTCGATCAGCGAGGCCAGGTCGAGCAGCGGTTCGATCAGGGCCATGCGCCCCGCCGCGTCGGCCGGCCCCTGGCCGCCCTCGGCGGGGTGGCGGGCGGTGAGCAGCACCGGGGTCGTGTTGCCGGTCAGGGCCGCACGCAACTCGCCTTCCGGCAACTGCAGGGTGTCGAGACGCAGCTCGATCAGGTCACAGGCGGCCTCGCGCGCGGCGGCGTCCATCCGCCCCCAGAGCGACAGAGTGGCGGCATCGGGGATGACACCGACGGTCAGCGGCCGCGCCGACGAAAGCAGATTGGAGGAGGTGACAAGCTGGGCCATCGATGGTGCTGGAAAGCCGCGCCGGGACGCGGCGCAAGATCAATGGACGCCGAGGGCGGCGAGATAACGCTCGGCCTCAAGCGCGGCGGCGCAGCCCTGGCCGGCGGCGGTGATCGCCTGGCGGTAGACGTGGTCAGCGACGTCGCCGGCCGCAAACAGGCCCTCGGTCTTCGTGCGCGTGCCACCGGCCTGCAGGATGTAACCGCCCTCGTCTCGATCGACGAGATCGCCGAGAAAGGCGGCGTTGGGGACGTGGCCGATGGCGACGAAGACGCACTTCAGTTCCAGTTCCGAGGTGGCGCCGGTGACGAGGTTCTGCACGGTGACGGCGCGCATCTCACCCTTGTCGTCGGTGAGGTACTCGCTGACCGTGCTGTTCCAGACCGGCTCGATCTTCGGATTGGCGAGGGTGCGATCGGCCATGATCTTCGAAGCGCGCAGGGTGTCGCGACGGTGAATCAGGTAAACCTTGCTGGCGAACTTGGTGAGGAACATGGCCTCCTCGCAGGCGCTGTCGCCGCCGCCGATGACGCAGACGGGCACGTTGCGGTAGAAGGCGCCGTCGCAGGTGGCGCAGCTGGTCAGGCCGTGGCCGATGAGGCCCTTTTCGTTGGGCAGGCCGAGGTGCTTGGGCGAGGCACCGGTGGCGATGATGACTGCATGGGCTTCGCGCACGGCACCGTCCTCGGTCTTGACCTCAAAGTGGCCGGCGGCGGTTTTGGCGACGCTGGTCACGCTGGCGTACTCGATGCGGGCACCGAACTTCTCCGCCTGGGTCTGCATGTTCATCATCAGTTCGGGACCCATGATGCCGTTGGGGAAGCCCGGAAAATTTTCCACCTCGGTGGTCGTCGTGAGCTGGCCGCCGGGCTGGCCGCCGGAAAGGATGAGCGGGGCGAGGTTGGCGCGACCCGTGTAGATGGCCGCGGTGTAGCCGGCGCAGCCGGTGCCGATGATGATGACGTTTTCCATGGGAGAGGGCGAAAAGGGGTGCAGGAAGATGGGGAGGGCGGCCGGGGACGCAAGACGCGCTTTTGCGAACTTGTCGTTTGGAGTTTGCCGGCCCTGTGTTTATTCCGGTCACCTCCATGACCCCCACCCCAGCGTCCGGCGGGGCCGGCCGGCTGCCGCTGGCCACCCTGTTCTTCTTCACCGCCCTGCCGATGGGCATGTGGAACGTGCCGCTGGCCAATGTCTTCGCCGCCCACGGCCGCGCCCACCTGGTGCCCTGGGTGCTGGCCACCACCGCGGTGGCCGCCTTCATCTCACCGCTCTTTGTCGGCGCCCTCGCCGACCAGCGCATCTCATCGACCGCGCTGCTGCGCTGGCTCAGCCTGGCGACCTCGGCCGGCCTGGCCCTGCTCTGCACGGCGCTCGGTCACGGCCTCGGCGATGGCCTGATCCTGCTCTGCGCCCAGGCGCTGGCCCTGGTGAGCACACCGGTGTGGAGCGTCGCCACCAGCATCGTGCTCTCGCAGATCCGCGATCCCAAGCGCCAGTTCGGGCCGCTGCGCGCCTTCGCCACCTTCGGCTGGATGGTCGGCTGCTGGGTGGTCAGTTTTGTGCTCAAGGCCGACGCCTCGCTCGCCGCCGGCTGGACCGCCGCCGGCCTCTGGCTCGGCGTCATGGCCCTGACCTGGACCCTGCCGGTGATTCCGCCTGGCGACGCCCGTGAGCGGCGCAACTGGCGACAGGTGCTCGGCCTCGACGCGCTGGAGCTGCTGCGCCACCGCGACCACCGCGTCGTCTTCCTCACCGCCGCGCTGTACAGCGTGCCGCTGGCGGCCTTTTACCCCTACACCGCCCGGCAACTGCACGACCTCAACGTCGGCGGCATCTCCGCGGTCATCTCGCTGGCGCAGACCACCGAGATCCTCACCATGCTGCTGCTGGCCGGCGTGCTGGCGCGCTTCCGCCTCAAGTGGATCTTTCTCTCCGGCATCGTCATCTGCGTGGCGCGTTACGCCATGAACGCCCTGCACACGCCGGGCTGGGTCATGACCGGCACCACCCTGCACGGCTTCGCCTTCACCCTCTACTTCATCACCACCCAGATCTACCTGGAGGAGCGCATCGACCCAAAGTGGCGCACGCGCGCCCAGGCCCTGCTGGTGCTGCTGATGAGCGGCTTCGGCAACCTCGCCGGCTACCTCGGCGGCGGCTGGTGGCACCAGGCCTGCCAGGTGGACGGCCGGACCGATTGGACACGCTTCTGGCTGGGCGAAACCGCCGTCACCGCTGCGGTCTGCATCTTCTTCCTGTTTGCCTACCGCGGCCGCGGGGCAAAAAGCTGACTCCGCCTTTCGACCAAACAAAAAACCGGAGCCGGCACGGGGCCGACTCCGGTGTGGATTGGGAATGGGTGACGCGGCTCAGTCGGCCAGCACCTTCTCGACACCCGTGACGATCTCGCGGATGCGGAAGCCCAGGCCGTCGGTCTTGCAGAGCGACTGGATCTTCGGATCCGCGAGCTTGGCGCGCAGCAGCATGGCGAGCTGGCCGTAGCCGTACAC
>CANNUR010000149.1 GCA_947523045.1 uncultured Prosthecobacter sp. | reverse complement strand
GCGCGCTCAATTGATTGGTTCTGACCGGACTTCAGAGGATATTCCACTTGCGCAGACGATAACGGAGCTGGCGGGGACTGAGGCCGAGAGCCAGGGCGGCGGCGGTGATTTCGGCTTCGCCCGGGGCGGTGGCGGACAGGATTGGGGAGCTGACGATGGCAGCAGGTGATGTCGGGACCGGGGCGGAGAGTGGCACCGAAGACGGTACTGAGGATGACACTGAGGACGACACTGAAAACTGCACTGAGGACGGCTCAAGACCGAGGTCGTCGACGCTGATGGTGCTGCTTTCGCACAGGGCGCAGGCGCGTTCGAGCAGGTTTTCGAGTTCGCGCACATTGCCGGGGAAGGCGTAGGCCTGCAAGGCAGCGAGCGCGGCAGGGCTGAGGACAGGCATGCGGCGCTGTTCACGTTCGCCGAGGCGCTGCAGGATGTGGGCGGCGAGCAGTTCGATGTCGGCGCTGCGTTCGCGTAGAGGGGGCAGGCGCAGGTTGATGACGTTGATGCGGAAGAACAGATCCTGACGGAAGCGGCCCTGTTCAACCAGGCGGGCGAGATCCTGGTGGGAGGCGGAGAGGATGCGCACATCGACCGCTTCTTCTTCGCGGCCGCCAACGGCGCGCACGGCACGCTCCTGCAGGGCGCGCAGCAGCTTGACCTGCATGGCGAGCGGCAGTTCACCGATTTCATCGAGAAACAGGGTGCCGCCGCGCGCCGCCTGGAACAGGCCTTCGCGGTCGCTGCTGGCGCCGGTGAAGCTGCCCTTGCGATGGCCGAAGAATTCGCTTTCCATCAGCTCGGGCGAGATCGCGCCGCAGTTGACCGGCACGAAAGGACCGGCAGCGCGGGTGCTGCGCTGATGGATGAAGCGGGCGATGACTTCCTTGCCGGTGCCGGATTCGCCAAGGATGAACACCGGCGCCTGGGTGCGGGCAAGTTTTTCGGCCTGGGCGCAGAGCTCGACGAAGGCCGGCGAGGCGCCGATCAGCTCGCGGCCGCTCTCTACAGCGGCGGCGGACGGAGCTGACTCGGGTTCGAGCTTGAGGGCGTGCTGGATCAGTTCGCGCAACACCTTGAATTCGATCGGCTTGGTGACGAAGTCGAAAGCACCGAGCTTGAGGGCGCGGATGGCGGTGTCGACGCTGGCAAAAGCGGTGATCACCGCCACCGGCAGGCCCGGGTGAGCTTGCTGGATGTATTCGACCAGCTCGAGGCCGTCGCCATCCGGCAGGCGCATGTCGGTGAGACACAGCCGGTAACGCCGGCTGGCGAGCAATGCGCGCGCTTCGGCGACCGTGCCGGCACCCTCGGCGCCGAGGCCCATGCGCAGCAGGGACATTTCGATCAGCTCACGGATGTCGTCTTCGTCATCAACGATGAGGACATCGGTCACCGGAGCCGTCCGGCGCCGCTCCGCAGCATTTTCCGGGGGAAGTGTTGAGCTGGTCATCGCGTCCTCATGCCTGTTGTCGTCCATACAGGACAAAATCGGCGCCGGTGGCGCTGTCGGCCAGTTCGAGGCGGATGTCATTGGCTTCGGCGAGCTGGCGGGCGACGTAGAGGCCAAGGCCAGTGCCCTTGCTGTAGGTGGTGAAGAAAGGTTCGAACAGATGCTGGCGCACGGTGTCGTCCAGCCCTGGGCCGTCATCGTGAACATGGAGGGCAAGCTGGCCGGCACCGAGTACCTGGGCGTGAATGCGCACCGAGCCCGGCGCCCGTGAGCAATGACGGGCGGCATTGGTAAGCAGGTTGTCGACGATCTGGTGGAGATGGGCGCGATCGATGGCGAGGCTGAGGCCGTTCAACGGCTCGATCTGGTAAAGCCCGGCTTCGGCCGGCTCGCGGAAGATGCGCTCTTCGATCAACTCGGCGATGAACTCTTCCAGCATCACGGTTTCGGGAAAGCCCTGCTCGCGCCGGCCGAGGGCCAGCACGTCACGGATCAGGCGCTCGATGCGGTGGGTGTTGTCATGGATGATGCGCAGCAGGCGGGTGCGGGATTCGAGCCGCTTTTCGTCTTCGAGCAGTTCGGCGGCCTGGGCAACCGCCGACAGCGGATTGCGCACTTCGTGGGCCATGCTGGCAGTCAGGCGACCGAGGGCAGCGAGCTTGTCGCGCTGCAGCTTGTGCTGGATTTCCTCGAAATCAGTAAGGTAGATCACCACTTCGGGGCTGCGCACGCCGTGCTGTTCGCTATCGACCACCCGGCAGCGCAGCAGGCGCCCGCCAGCGCCGAGGCGCAGCAGGCGGGGAGCTTCATCCGACTGGGCCGCGCCGTCGAACAGGCTGGCAAAACCGGAGTCGAGGTCGAACAGACTCAGCCCCTGCAGCTTGTGCTCCGCTTCGAGACCGAGCAGCGCTGCGGCCTGGGGGTTGAAATGACGGATGTGGCCATCGCGGCGGGTGACCACCACGCCATCGGCCATGTCACGGATGATGCGCTCGTTCAGCGCCTGCTGCTGCACCAGTGCTTCGCCGCGTTCTTCGGCAAGTTCGGCGCTGGTTTCGGCGCGCGAGGCGAGCAGGCGAGCGATGATCGCGACGCCGAAAAAGCCGATGCACCAGAAGCCGACCTTGAGGAAATCGATGCTTTCGCCACGCAGCAGCAAGCGCCAGAGGTTCTCGCCAAGCATGAACAAGGTAGCGAGCGCGGCAAAGAACAGCACCATGCGACTTTCGGCCACCAGGCTGACACCGGCGAGCATCACCATCATCAGCACCGGAATGCCGCTCGGATAGCCACCGCTGGTCAACATCATCAGCGACAGGGCCAGCACATCGACCACCGCCAGCAGGCTGAGCACCCGCGCCGCACCCCAGCGCACGCTGAGCTCGCGGAAACCGAGAACCAGAGTGAGACCGAGGTAGACGAAGCTGACGACGCGGAACAGCAGCGGAGCTTCATTGCCGAGACCGAGATCACGGCCGACGACGGCAAACAGTCCGGCGATCAGCAGCCGGAACAGGTTGAACAGGTGCAGGGACCGGCGGCGTGCACGCTCGCTGGCCGAGACCACTGCCTTCATGTCACCCGGCCCCCGGCCCCGCCCGGCGATGACTGTCACAGCAATAGAAGTGGCTGCCGTCGGCAATCGCTTCGGTGTCGGGAATATTGACGCCGCAATAGGCACATTCGCGCATCGGTTCGATGCGTTGCTGTTCCTGGGCAGCCAGTTCGCGGGCGCGGGCGCGTTCGGCGGCAGCGCTCTTGAGACGGGCAAGCGTGCGCTGCAACCACCACAGGGCGAAGATCAGCAGGATGAGGAAAATCAGGGTGCGCACGCGACGGTCTCCCGCACCGGCAGGCCGGCAGTGTTGAAGGCAAAATTCTAGCATGGGGTGGAGGGGGCGCCTGCGGGATGGCCAGGGTCAGACCCTGCTTCTGCCCTGACGACGGCGGCGTGTCGGACAGGGCGACCACAAGGGTCGCCCCTACGCACGGTCGGCGGCGGGGCAGACAGGACGACCACGGGGGCATCGACACCGCGCAGGTCGGGGCGGATCTTTGCGACAATGGCGGCTGTTGAGCAACTTTTTCCTGTTCTGCCATGTTCATTCAGCCTGTGCCGGTGCTGCGCCGTGAAGGTGACCGCATCGTGATCCTTGATCAAACGGCGCTGCCGTTTCGTTGTGAATTTGTCACGCTGTCCGATGTTGCGGCGGTGGCGCATGCGATCCGCAGCATGCAGGTCCGCGGAGCACCCTTGATTGGTGCGACGGCGGCGTACGGGGTGGCGCTGGCGATGGCGCGCGGTGGGGCGGGTGATGAAGCGCTGGCGGCGGCGCTGGCGCGGCTGGGGGCGACGCGGCCGACGGCGGTCAATCTGCACTGGGCGCTGGCGCGGCTGGAGAACTGTCTGCGGCCGCTGCCGGCGGCGGCACGCGCAGACGCGGCGTGGGCGGAAGCCGAGGCAATCTGCACGGAAGATGCGGCGACTTGTGCGGCGATTGGCGAGCATGGGCTGCAGCTGTTCACCCAGCTGGCAGCGCAGCGCACGCGACCGCTGCGGGTGATGACCCACTGCAATGCCGGCTGGGTGGCAACTTGCGGCGCGGGAACGGCGCTGGCGCCGGTGTATGCCGCCCATCAGGCCGGCATCGCCCTCGAAGTGCTGGTGAGCGAAACGCGGCCGCGCAACCAGGGTCTGCTGACCGCCTGGGAGCTGGCACAGGCTGAAGTGCCGTATCAACTGATTGCCGACAATGCCGCCGGACTGCTGCTGCAGCGTGGGGAGGTGGATGTGGTGATCACCGGCGCCGACCGCATTGCTGCCAATGGCGACAGCGCCAACAAGGTCGGCACCTATCTGAAAGCGCTGGCAGCGCAGGCGCATGGGGTGCCGTTTTATATTGCCGCGCCGCAGTCGACGCTGGATTTTGCCTGTGCGAGCGGTGCGGAAATCGTGATCGAGGATCGCGGCAGCGAGGAGTTGTGTTTGCTGCACGGGCTGAATGAGGACGGAAAGCCGGCCACCCTGCGACAGGCAGCAGCCGGCACTCCGGCGCTCAATCCGGCGTTCGACGTCACGCCAGCGGCGCTGATCAAGGCGATCATCACCGAACGTGGCTGCATTGCACCAGCCGAGCTGCAAGCAGCGTATGCGAGTGCGTGATGAGCAACAGACCTGATCCGGCGCTCGCCAGTACAGCGCAACGCAGCGAACTGCTGGAAATTGCCCTTGAAATGGAGCGCAGCGGGCTGAATGTCGGCACCGCCGGCAATGCCAGCTTGCGGCTGAGTGCCGCAGAGGAAAGTCTGTTGATGCTGGTGACGCCAAGCGGGCTGGCAGCCGGACAATGCGGACCGGAGGATCTGGTGGTGGTCGCGGCCGACGGCGCGGCCAGCGGGCAGCGGGCGCCTTCGTCGGAATGGCAATTGCACCGCGATCTTTATCTGGCCTGCGCCGATGCAGGGGCGGTGCTGCATGCGCATTCGCCGTTTGCCACCGCCCTCGCCTGCCAGCGTCAGGACATTCCACCATTTCATTACATGATCGCCCGTTTTGGTGGCGACAGCGTGCGCTGTGCGCCGTATCACCTGTTCGGCAGCTCGGCGCTGTCGGCCGCCGCAGTCGAAGCGCTCGCAGGGCGCAACGCCTGCCTGCTGGCCAATCATGGCATGGTAGTACATGGCCACAACGGTGCTCAGGCGCTGGCACTGGCGATCGAGCTGGAGACTCTGTGTGCGCAGTACTGGCGGACCTTGCAGCTGGGGCCGCCGGCCTTGTTGAGCGCCGGGGAAATGACAGAGGTGCTGGAGGCCTTCAGGTGGTATGGGCGGCCACGGGCAGTGGTGTAGAAGTTGTGTCGGCCCAGGTTGGCGATTGATCGGTCAGGGCGACCACAAGGGTCGCCCCTACGCACGGGGTGGTCCGCAGCCAGTCCGCCGGCGATATCGTGGAGTTCAGCCGTAGGGGCAGGCCTTGTGCCTGCCCGGACGCCTGCGGTTGCCCGGACAGGGCGACCACGAGGGTCGCCCCTACGGAAAATCAGGCGGCGCGAGGGGGATCTGGCGATGGCGGAGGAAATTCAGAAAGCCATGGCGACGCCGAAATGGAGGCGGAGCCGCTGTTCGTCGTGAGCCCAGGCGAGGTCAAGGGCGATCGGGCCGGCGGGGCTGCGCCAGCGGGCGCCGAGGCCGTAGCCGGTGCGCAGGTCGAAGTCGGTGCGTGAGTCGGCGGCGTCGCCGGCATCGATGAAGCTGGCGATGCCCCAGTCGGGACGGAACCAGCGGACGTATTCGGCGCTGGCGACGGCCAGGTAGCGACCGCCGACGGTGGCGCGGCCATCCTTGACGCCCAGGCTCTGGTAAGCATAGCCGCGCACGGTCTGCGCGCCGCCGGTGCGGAACAGGAAGTCCTGCGGCACACCTTCACGGCTGTCGGCCAGGGTGATGCCGGCTTCGCCACGCAGGATGAGGACATCGCGCTCACCGACCGGCAGGTCACCCTGGTCGCCCGTCAACAGGGCCCCGGCCCTGCCCTCACCGGACTCGCCTACGGCACGGTCCCCGGCACCCCGGCGCCCGCCCCGGTCGCGGGAACCGTCACCGGCACCGTCGGCGGGTGGAGCGCCCAAGCCCCGGTGCAGGCCGACGGCCGGTTCACCCTCGACGTGCCCGCCGCAGTCGCCCGGCCCGGCACCGGCTGGACCCTCACCCTGACCCGGGACGGTGCGGCCCCGGTCACCACCACCGGAACCTTCGCCCCCAGCCGGGACGCCCTGGTCGGGGACGACCCGCTGGTGCCCTCCTACGACGGCAGCACCCCGGCCGGGCTGGGCGGCGGCCTGACCGACAGTACCCGCTCCTTCATCAACGGCCCCGCCGAACTCACCGTCGACGTGATCGGCGCCGACGGGGTGACCCGCAGCCAGGCCCTGGCCGTCCCCGAACACGGCTTCTGGCAGGCGCAGTTCGCCCCGTCCGGGGTCAGTGCCGTGCTGGTCGGCGCGCGATTCCCGGACGGCAGCGTCACCGCCCGCACCCCCCAACTCGTCGCCACCCGGGGGATCAGCACCGAGCTGGTCCTGGACCAGCCGCCGGCTCCGGCCCCGGGCGGGCCGGTGGTCCGCGGCCGGCTGACCGCCTCGGCCGACTGGGCCGAGCTCGGCGTCGACCCCGCCGGCCGACAGGTGAACCTCGTTTACAACGTTTCCGGCAAGAGCGGTAACGTCACCACCACCATGAACCCCGACGGCACGTTCAGCGCCCAACTCCCCGAACTCGGCGGCCCCTACTCGGTGCACGCGACGATGCCCGCGGCGTTCCCGCTGGCCACCCAGTACTCGTCCGCGGCGAGGAGCCGGTGACCTCCACCCTCGCCGGCCTCTTCCTCGGCCGGTCGTTGCAGGTCCCCGACCAGAGCGGACGCACCTTCCTCATCACCGGGGCCACCTCCGGGATCGGCCGCTACTGCACCGAGCAGCTGTCCGCCGCCGGGGCCCGGGTGATCCTCGCGGTCCGCAACACGGAGGCGGGCCGGCACATCGCCGAACAGCTGCCCACCCCCGGCCGGGTGCTGCCCCTGGACCTGGCCGACCTCCGCTCCGTCCGGGAGGGCGCCCGCCGCCTCGACGAGGACGTCGACGTGGTGATCGGCAACGCCGGCGTCATGCAGCTCACCGGCGGGCAGACCCGGGACGGCTTCGAGATCAACATGGGCGTCAACCACCTGGGCCACTTCGCCCTGGTCGGGCAGATTCTGCCCCGGATCCGGGAGCGTTACGTCGCCGTCTCCTCCTACACCCACCGCCGGGCCCGGATCGACGTCCCCCGGATGGAACTGCCGCCGGCCC
>CANNUR010000148.1 GCA_947523045.1 uncultured Prosthecobacter sp. | reverse complement strand
CCGCACCACATCCCGACCCGCGCCCGCGAGGTCTATGACGTTTCCGGCGCCGGCGACACCGCCATCGCCTTCCTCACCCTCGCCCTCGCCGCCGGCCTCGGCGCCGAGGACGCCGCAGACCTCGCCAACCACGCCAGCGGCATCGTCGTCGGCAAGCTCGGCACCGCGCGCGTCAGCCGCGAGGAACTGCTGCATGCCTTTGCCGACTGAACCCGCCATGTCTGACTTTTCTTCCCTGTTCCGCGGCCACCTCGATGGCCACCTCGCCACGCTGCAGCGCCTGGAAGGCTGCCGCGACACCCTTGCCGCCATCGCCCAGGCCTGGGTCGACGCCCTGCGCGCCGGCAGGAAGGTGCTGTTCTTCGGCAACGGTGGCAGCGCCGCCGATGCCCAGCACCTCGCCGCCGAACTCTGCGTGCGCTACCGCGCCAACCGCCGCGCCCTCGCCGGCCTGGCCCTGACGACCGACACCTCGGTGCTCACCGCCCACAGCAACGACTTCGGCTTTGAAACCGTCTTCGCCCGCCAGGTCGAGGCCCTCGCCCAGCCCGGCGATGTCGTCGTCGGCATCTCCACCTCCGGCACCAGCAAAAACGTCGTCGCCGGCCTGCGCGCCGCCCGCGAACGCGGCTGCGTGGTCGTCAGCTTCACCGGCGAAAACGGCGGCGACTGCGCCGCGCTCGCCCACCACGCCTACTGCGTGCCGACCCCGGTCACCGCCTACGCCCAGGAATGCCATCTCATGGCTGGCCACGTGCTCTGCGAGTTCGTCGAGTCGGCCTTTGCCGACTGAGCCGCGCCGCGGACGGCGTTTTCCTGCCATGTCCCCCGTCATCGCCACCCTGGCGGACCTCGTCCGCATCAACAGCGTCAACCCCGCCTACGGCGGCCCCGGCGAGGGCGAAATCGCCGCCTACATCCGCGCCTTCTTCGAGAAGCGTGGGCTGGAAGTGAGCGAACAGGAGGTGTTTCCCGGTCGCCCCAACGTGCTCGTCCGCCTGCCCGGCCGCTACCCGGACCGCCGCATCGTTCTCGAGGCGCATACCGACACCGTGTCGGTCCAGGGCATGACCATCCCGCCGTTTGAGCCGGTCATCCGCGACGGCCGGATGTTCGGCCGCGGCAGTTGCGACACCAAGGCCGGTCTCGCCACCATGATGCACGCGCTCGCCTCGCTGCACGACGAGGGGATCACCCCGCCCTGCGAGGTCCTGCTTGCCGCCGCGGTCGACGAGGAGTTTTCCTACCGCGGCGTCGTCCGCCTCTGCGAGGGCCTGCGCGCCGACGCCGCCATCGTCGCCGAACCCACCGAGCTGCGCCTGGTCACCGCCACCAAGGGCGTGCTGCGCTGCCGCATCGTTGTGCATGGCAAGGCCGCGCACAGCTCGAAACCCCACCTCGGCGCCAACGCCATTGGCGCCATGGCCCAGGTCATCGCCGCCCTTGAGGCTGATGCCGAAGCCATGGCCGCGCACGCCCACCCGCTCACCGGTCCGGCCACCTGCAGCGTCGGCGTCATCCAGGGCGGCGTGCAGGTCAACTTCGTGCCCGACCGCTGCGCCATCGAGATTGACCGCCGACTGCTGCCCGGCGAAAAGGCCGAGACCGCCCTCGCCCACTACCGCCGCCTGGTCGACGAGGTCTGCGCCCGCCGCCCCGGCATTCGCGGCGAGATCGAGGAACCCGTGCTGCTGGTCGACGAAGCCCTCGACACCCCGACCGACTCGATCGTCACCCGCACCGCCGCAACCGTGCTCGCCGGGCTCGGCCTCGATCCCACGCCCTGCGGCGTGCCCTTCGGCTGCGACGCCAGCAAACTCGCCCGCGCCGGCATCCCCAGCCTCGTCTTCGGCCCCGGCAGCATCGATCAAGCTCATACGGTCGATGAGTCCATCGAGATCGACCAGGTCGAAACCGCCCTCAACTTCCAGCGCCGCTTCCTGCTGGCGTTTGAGTGAGGGCGGCAGAAGGTCAACCGCAGATGAACGCAGATGCACAGAAGGACCCGGAAACGTACGCGATCATTGGCGCAGCCATGGAGGTTCATCGCGAGCTTGGCAGCGGCTTTCTGGAAGGCGTGTATCAGGATGCCCTGGAAGTGGAGTTGGGCCGCAGAAGGATTCCCTTCGTTCGGGAACATTCGATCCCCATCTCTTACAAGGGTCACCCACTGGGCACACCTTACCGGGCCGATTTCGTCTGCCACGGCTCGATCATCGTCGAACTCAAGGCGATCAAGTCGCTCACCGACGTGGAATCCGCGCAGGTGATCCACTACTTGAAAGCCACCGGCTTTGAACGCGCTCTGCTTCTCAATTTCGCCACGCCGCGCCTCGAGTCCAAGCGCTTCATCCGTTCCGAAACCCATCTGCGTCCATCTGCGTCCATCGGCGTCATCTGCGGTTGACCTGCCTTCTGAAGAAGATTGAACCGAGGCCGAAAGCGTCTTCCCGACCTGATGCACCGCGTTGAACCGCAGATGTCGCAGCCGAGCGCAGATCCTTGAAGGTGCGAAGATCTGCAAGCGGCCGAATGATCCAGCCCCGCGCTTCGATCCCACTCGCTTGATCCGTTCCGAAACCCATCTGCGCCCATCGGCGTCATCTGCGGTTCCCCTGGCTTGCGACTGGAAACGCCACGGAAACAGGCAATCTCTGGACTGATGCGCTTGCCTAAAGTCGCTCAAGCCGCTTGAATAGGGAATAATCTCAAAACCTTCATGCCTGACGCTGCCAAGGACTCAGCCCTCGAATCCTGGATCTGGGATGCCCTCGGAGGCATCCGCAAGAGGATCGCCGCATGAAAAGGAAGCCGACCAGCGCCACGATCCACGTGAGGGACACGGAGATCACCATCATCCGACACGGAATCGAGGACTACATTTCGCTCACGGACATCGCCAAGTCGAAGAATGCCGATCACCCGGACGACCTCATTCGCAACTGGCTCCGCAACCGCAACACGCTGGAGCTCCTCGGCATCTGGGAGCAACTCCACAACCCCGGTTTTAATCCCGTCGAATTCGACGGGATTAAAAAGCAGGCCGGCCTGAACAGCTTCACCCTCACCCCGAAGCAGTGGATCGAGAAGACCGCCGCCACTGGCATCGTCTCCAGAGCAGGGCGCTACGGAGGCACCTACGCCCACATCGATGTGGCCTTTGAATTCGCCTCATGGGTCTCGGTGGAATTCAAACTCTACCTGATCAAGGAATTCCAGCGTCTCAAGGAAGACGAGAACCGCCGCCTTTCGCTCGCTTGGAACCTCAATCGCACGCTGGCGAAGATCAATTACCGCCTCCATACCGACGCCATCCAGACCCACCTCATCCCGCCCGAGGTCACCGCAAAGCAGGCTGCCATCACCTACGCCAATGAAGCCGACCTGCTCAACGTCGCCCTCTTTGGCCAGACCGCCCGCGAATGGCGCGACGCCAACCCCGGCCTTGAGGGCAACATGCGCGATCACGCCACGCTGGAACAACTCCTCGTCCTCGCGAACCTAGAGAACATGAACGCCGAGTTCATCCACATGGGGCTGGCCCAGGGCGACCGACTGAAACGCCTCAATGCGATTGCAATCCGCCAGATGCAGACCCTCACCGCGCGAAGCGCGCAACCGTTGAAGGGAGGCGCGGAATGAAGGCCGGGGAGATTCGCGTGGGGCCCCTCCCAGTGACTGGCTCACACGGAGTCACCGGCCAGTCCGACATAGCCATGGCCAAAGTTCCAGGGATCACGGTCGGGAAGTGCTCGCTACCTTCGCGTGAGGTGGACCACCGATGACGCCGTTGAGCACGGAGGTGGACCCCCACCAAGAACATCTGCGCCCATCGGCGACATCTGCGGTTCACTTGCTCATTCAGATCAGCGTCCTATCAGCGGTTCCAAACCTCCGACCCGTCCGATCTGGAATAGCCAATATCGAACAAGGAATGTCCAAGTTCGAAGGGAGTCACTGGCCGTTCCACGCGTTCAAGCGGACACTCCGCGCCGCTGGGTTCACCTCTGAAAATCTGCGAACTCTTCCTTTTCGGGGTCAGCGGTTGAAAACCGGCGTTTTTCAAGCCGGAGAGGTCTCATGACTTCCGCGACAGCTTCCCTGCCCTTCCGGGCTTTCCGTCTGTTCCGTAGGCCCTCAAGCCGCGAGATGGAGAAAAGCGAGACCGGGGAAGCTGTGGAAATCGCTGTCGAAGGAGACGAGGCGGCTGCCGGTGGTGGCGGCGAGGGCAGCCAGCCAGGCATCCGTCCAGCGATGCGAAGGGCAGTCGGGCCGCTCGGTCCAGGCTCGGAACTGCGACTCCAGCCGCGGGTGCTCCGCCAGAAAGGTGACTTCGGGCAGGGCGCGAAAGGCCTCATAGGCTTGCCAGGCTTGCGCGGGGGTGAAGGGCGCACCGCGCATGACCTTGGCATGGCTGAGCAGACGCAGCAGCCCGAGCATGGAAACGCGGCAAAAGGCCACCAGCTCCGCCGCCTCGGTTTGCCAGTAATGTCGGGCACGGGCGTGGTGCTGGTGGTCAGCATCGACCAAGGCCAGCCAGACATTCAGGTCGGGCAGATCACGAGCCGGCATGAGAATCCTCCAGGGTGAGCAGGCTCTCCAACTCGGCGTTGCTCAGGGCCGGGTGCGGCCTGCCCGTGGGCGGTCGCACCATCGGCAAGGGACTGCGCGACCGTGCGGGCGTGGCCGACCGGGTTGCCAGGCCGCGCTCAATGAATTCCGTGACGAGGTCCTTCAGCTTGCGACCACTCAAGCCCGCCTCCGCCTTGAGCTGGCGAAAGAGCTCATCTGGTAGATCCAAGGTCGTCCTCATGAAACATAAAAGCATCAATATGCTTTTATGCAAACGATAGCGGTTTCCAACCGCAGGGTTTAGACGGTGCGCCACGCCCCCCCCAAGTCCGGGAAGCCGGACACTTTCCGCTACGGGAGCCGCCCCTCCCCTTCCGCATCCGCGTCCCATCAGCGGTTCAAAACTTCCGATCCGTCCAATCTGGAATAGCCAATATCGAACAAGGAATGTCCAATTTCGCAGGGAGTCGCTCGTCACTCCATGCGCCTAGGCGGTACACTCCTCGCCGCTGGGTTCACCTCTGAAAATCTGCGAAATCTGCGGACTCTTCCTTTTCGGGGTTTTCGGTTCAAAACTTCCGCTCCGCCCTAGCCGGTGAAGCCTCCCGACTGCCACCTCTGCCTTCCTGCCTTCCGGGCAGTTCGTGTCTTCCGTAGGCCCTCTCCACCCGCCTCACCGAATCACACGGGCGAGCGGCGGAACGGGGGCGCCGATGGCTTCGGCGGTGGCGCGCAGCAGTTCCAGTTCCTCGTCGTTGAGGTGCCCATCATGAAGGGCGATGCGCACGCCGAGGCGCAGCAGGGCGCTCTTGACCATCGGGGTGGCGGCCTCGAGTTCCTTGAGGGCGGCGGCCACTTCGGCCAGAGGCAGCAAGGTTGCGGGCGCGGGTGGCAGCGGCTGTCCGGTGTGCTGCTGAAACTCTGCGGCCGCGGCGCTCAGGGCCTCGGGGTGGCCCGACACCTGGGCGAAGGCCTGCAGCAGGGTCGCCGCCTCGGCATGCACCGAGCGCAGCGAGGCGTGGCGCACCGGCACCGGGGGACGCAGGCCCGCGCCGACCGCGACCTGGCGCTCGATCACCTTCTGCAGCATGAACTCGAAGGCATCGAGCTGGTCGTCGGCGGCGATGAAGGCGCGGGTCAGTTCGATGAACTCGCCGGCGCCCTCGCGACCCAGGTGGCGCAACCAGGGCAGGGCCAGATCCAGGAGGGCGAGTTTTTCCAGGGAGCGACGCCCGCGCAGGCGCCGGCTCCAGTCGAGCGCCTGCTGCACAAGGGTGTCGCCGCCGTGTTCAGCGAGCCGGACCAGGGCGCCCTGGCAGGCCGCCTCATCGCGGCCGATGAGCAGACCGAAGAGCAGGGCCTGGGCGTCCGCGCGGGAGGCGAGGCGCTTTTGTTCGGCCTGCAGCAGCTCGCGCACCGCGCTGCCGACGGCCGGATCGATGCGTTCGGTGAAACCCAGGGTTTTCACCAGGGGCAGCACGGGCGGCGCCGGCGCAAGCGGCCGGATCGCCTCCTCCCCGACCTCTTGCCTGACCGGCTCCAACATGACGCCGTTCCACGAGGGCTCAATACGCCGGATCCGCTCCGGCAGGGGCGGATGCGTGGCCAGACCGAGGCGGAGGAAGTCGCTGGCGACAAAAAACAGGTGCCGGGCCTCGCCCGCCTGACCGTGGTGCAGAACGCCATGGGCCGAGTGGCCGCCGATCTTTTTCAGGGCGCCGGCGATGCCGGAGGGCTCGCGGGTGAACTGCACCGCCGCGGCATCCGCGAGGAACTCGCGCTCGCGTGACACCGCCGCCTGCAGCAGGCGGGCGAAGAAGGTGCCGATCGAACCGATCAACCAGAGGGCCAGACCGGCCACAAGCAGGGCCAGCACGAGCCCGCCGGCGCCGCGGGAATCGCGCGACGAGCGAACGCGCACGTGGCGCAGCGATTCAAGGATGAGTCGCCCCGCCGTGGCGACCATGATCAGGCCAAACACCCAGCCGATGAGCCGCTGGTTGAGGCGCATGTCGCCGTTGACGATGTGGGAGAACTCGTGGGCGACCACCCCCTGCAGTTCGGCGCGCGTGAGCTGTTCCAGGCAGCCACGGGTGACGCCGATCACCGCGTTGGCCGGATCGGTGCCGGCAGCAAAGGCATTGATGCCGGCTTCGTCCTCAAGCACCCAGACCTCCGGCACACTCACCCCCGAAGCGATGGCCATCTCCTCGACCACGTTGAGCAGGCGTCGCTCCAGCGGATCGGTCGTGCCCGGCGAGACCGGGCGACCGCCCAAGTCGCGGGCGACGACGCTGCCGCCGCCGGCGAGGCGCACCTGCTTGTAGGCACTGCCGAGGGTGATGGTGCCGCCGACCGTGGCGGCCACCCAGCCGAGCAGGTGCGGATCCCACCAGGGCAGGGCGGCTCCCTGCAGGTCGGCGATGCGGGGACCGGAGTCGAAGAGCACGGGCTTGAGCAGCACCGCCACGGCAAAGGCGCTGGCGATGACACCGAGCACGCACAGCGCGAAACCCACCACCAGCCAGCGGCTGCGCGTCAGGGCCTGTTGCTGCGCGGCAAAAAAGTCCATCGCACGGGAAGCGTCGGGAATCGACTCGGCCAACGGGTCAGAACTGGACTTTGACGCCGTCGCGCTCGCCCTCGCGGGTCACCTCAAACAGGCTGGCGGCCGCGAACTGGAAGAGGCCGGCGACCAGGTTGGCCGGGAAGACCTCGCGGGCATTGTTGTAGCTCATGACCGAATCGTTGTAGGCCTGACG
>CANNUR010000147.1 GCA_947523045.1 uncultured Prosthecobacter sp. | reverse complement strand
GGCGAGCGTTTCGCCATGCTCGGCCTTGGCCTCGCGCCCGTGCCGAAACGCGGCGCCGGCTTCGAGGCCGAGGCGGCCGTCGCCGGTGCAATCGACAACCATCGGCGCGCGGATGCGGAAGGCCTGCTCGGTGGAGGGGCGCTCGGCACGCACCGAGCGAATTTGATCGCCCTCGACCTCGGCGGCGACGACGGTGGTGTTGAGCAGCAGGGTCAGGTTCGGCTCGCGCCGGCATTTGTCGTAGAGCAGCAGGTCCATCAGCGCCGGCGCGCGCTGGGGATTGTGCACGGCGAGGTCGAGGCGGATCTCCTCGATGAGGCCGCCCTCGCGCAGTTCATCGACGAGTTCCGTGCCACCGTGCAGGCCGGTGGCGCCGACGATGTGCATGCGCACCTCGCTGGAGGCGTTGCCGCCGAGCACGGAACGATCCTGGCAGAGGATGACGCGGGTGCCAAGGCGGGCGGCGGCGAGCGCGCAGCAGACACCGGCGATGCCGCCACCGGCGACGAGCAGGTCGCACTCGAGCGACTCCTCCGCAGGGCCGGCCATGGTCAGGGGATGAGCGAGGCGTCCCAGGGCCAGAGCGGCGTCAGGGCACGGTTTTCGATCCAGCCGCGCAGGTTCTCGGGTCGCGAGGGCACCTCGGCGTAGATCCAGGCGCCGCGCTTTTCCAGCAGGCGCACCTGGCTGCCGGGCGGCAGATCAATCACCGTGCCGGAGGTGGTGGTGGCGGCGGTGTAGGCGCGGATGTCGGGCGCGGTGACGATGTGGAGGTCATCGACCCGCTCCGCGCTGGCGGGGCGCAGGGCGGCGAAGGCGGCCGAGGGCAGCAGCAGGGCCAGACCGCAGGCGGCGACGGTGAGTGGCCAGGAGGCGGGGCGACGCGAGAGCACGCGCCAGGTGAGCGGCAGCAGGGTCAGCCAGAGGCCGGCGGCGGCGAGCAGCAGCCATTCATTGAGCGTCAGCTTGAGGCTCCAGCCGGCCAGCGTCGAGCGGTCGCCAAAGCTCAGGTAGCGGTACTGCTCGAACAGGTGACGCAGGTTCTGGCGCAGCTCGGGCGAACGGCCGTCGAGCAACTGCGCGCGCTGGTACCAGAGCGCCGCGCGTCCCGGATCCTCCTGACGGTAGCGGGCATGACCGATGACTTCAAAGAGGTCGGCCCCGAGCACCGCCGGCTCGCGCTTGGTGAGGCCCTCGGCGAGGTACTGGGCGCGACCGAAGTCGCCCTTTTCCAGCAGCGCCACGGCCTCGCGGTACACGGCATCGGGGCTGTCCTCGGCGGCGGCCAGCGGGGCGGCGGCCAGCAGGAGGAGGAGCAGGGTCGCGCGGGCCAGCGATTCCTGGAAGAGGCGGCGCAGGCGGCCGAGCAGGCGCGAGCGTTCGGACTTTTCCAGCGGTGCTTCCGGGGTGGGAGCGAAGTTGAGCGACTGGTAGCGTTCGAGCAGGCGGCGCAGGTCCGGATCCTCGACGCGGTCGAGGCCCTGGGCGACGTGGAGGAACTGTGCGGCGTGGTGGAGGAAGTCGGCATCCGACAGGCGGCCGGCGGCTTCCAGCGGTGCCCAGGCGCGGCGCAGTTCGCCGGCGCGACCGGACTCCAGGGTCTCGCGACGGCGGCGCACCCAGGCGGCGACGAAGGCGATGGCGAGCAGACCGACGGGCGCGGCCTGGACGCTCCAGTAGAGGCGGCTCTGCAGCAGCAGCGTGCCGGTGGGCGCCAGCCAGCGGGCGTCGGTTCGCGGACGGATGACGATGTCGGCCAGCTCCGGCTGCGGATCGGCGACCGGCGGTGGCGCGGTGTCGACGGTGATCGCGCCTTGGGCGGATTCAGTGGCAGCCACGGCCGGCGCCGGGGTCATGGCGAGCGGGATGGGTTCGGTACGCAGGGTGACGTACTGACGCTTGCCGGGGTCGAAGAAGTTGATCTCAAAGGGCGGCAGCTCGCGGTGGACGGCCTCGGGGATGAAGACCTGGGAGAAACCGATCTTGCGTTCCAGGGTCGGCGTCTGGTTCTGGTCGAGGTTGCCCTCGATGGCGTAGCGCTTGGCCGGGTAGGGCTTCCAGCCGCCCTGCTCGAGCAGGCGCGGTTCGGTGAGCGCATCGAAGTTGCCGGAGCCCGAGACCACCAGATCCACCGCCAGGGGATCGCCGACCGTCAGTGTGGTCGGCGTGGCATTGGCGGTGAGGGTGAACTCGCCGACCGCGCCGCTGAAGTTTTCCGGTCGCCCTTCCTCGGGCAGCGGCAGCACCTTGAGCGTGACCGCCTGGCTCTTCACCGTCAGCTTGCGCGGTTCGGTGGGCACATTGAAAAAGCCGGGAGGGAACCCGGGCGGAAAATTGCCTTGGCGACCGATATTCTCGACCGGCACATCGACGAGGATCTCCATCGAGGCCGGACCGACCTTCAGCTCGCCGGTGCGCAGCGAAGAGAGGGTGCTGCGGAAGGTGAGCACGTAGTAACCGACTCCGTCGATGCTGGTCATGGTCTGGTCGCTCTGCTGCGGGAAGCGGGCGATGGCGAAGTCGCTCTTCTCGATCTCGACCAGGCCGAGGCGGCGCAACTGCAGCTGGCGCGGCACGTACAGGCTGCAGTTGAGCTGCATGACCTCGCCCTGATAGATCTCCTTGCGCCCCAGCTCGATTTGCAGGATCGGCTGCAGCGCGTCGTCACCGGCCGCGACCGGTGCCCCGCCCTGTTCGACGATGAGCTTGACCTCGTTGGTGACAAGGGTGCGACCGCCGGCGACAAGTTCCTGGGCGGGGATGACGAACTCGCCCGGTTCGAGCGGCATGATGCCCCAGCTCAGGCGCACCGAGGTCGAGCGCTGACCGTTGACGATGCTCACCTGGGTGGAGGTCGAGGCGACGGAGGTCTGCTGGATCTGCAGCGGCAGGCGCAGCTGGTTGCTGAAGGACTCGATCTGGCCGTCGCGCACCTCAATGACGTAGCTGAGGACCTGGTTGGGGCGCGCGGTGCCGGGCACGACGCGGGCACTGATCTGCTGGGCCTGCAGGCCCGCCGCAGCGGCCAGGATCAGCATCGGGAGCAGAAGAAAGCGAAAGTCAAATCGGCCAGTCATGATGGGTCACCAGTCCTTCCCGTTCACCGCCGGGTCGCGCGGGCGCACCAACTGCGCTTTTTTCTGGTCGTCGGCGTAGGTGCGCAGGAAGGCGCGCGCCTCATTGCGGCTGAAACCGGTCGCCTCGTTCTGGCCATCGTCACCGGACTCGGCCTGTTCTTCACCCTCCTGCCCTTCCTCGCCCTGATTGGCGGCCTGGATCTGGCCCTCGGGCAGTTCCTCCTTCTCGCCTTCGCCCTCCTCCTTCTTGCCGAGGCTTTCCTTGCGACTGCGGTCCTTGCCCTGGCCGTCCTAGTCGCCGGCCTCGCCCTCTTCGCCTTCCTCGCCCTCTTCCCCTTTTTCCCCCTTCTCGCCCTTCTTTTTGTCGCCCTTCTGCTTCTGCTCCTGCTGGTTGATCTGCTCCTGCAGTTCTTCCAGGCGCTTCTGGACGAACTCACGGTTCTCGCGCAGGGCGGCATCCTGGGGGTTGTGTTCGAGGGCGGCATCGAAGTGGCGCACCGAATCGCGCCAGGCGCGCACGGTGAACTTTGGCTGCTTGGCCAGGGCCTGGTCGCCCTGGTCGTACAAGCTGTGGGCCAGTCCCTGGTGGGCGCGTTCGCGCAGGGCCGGATCCTCCTCCTGCAGGGCCTGACTGAAGCCGGCGACCGCCCGATCAAAATCCTTGGCCTTGAAGGCCGAGTAACCAAGCGCCTGGGCAAACCCCGGGCGCAGGCGGTCGGGCAACCCCTCGCGCAGGCTGCGGTCGAGCAGTTCCGCAGCCAGCTTGGACTCCCCCTGGGCAAAGGCCTCGCGGGCGCGCTCGGCATTGTCGCCGCCGCGACCAAACAACGAGGCCCAGAAGGGGGCGGCTTCGGCCGGTGGGGCGGCGCACAGGAAGAGGGCGGCGACCGCCGGCAGGGCACGGGCCGGACGGGGCGACGGAGAGGGGCGGAGGAACCAGGCGATCATGAGCAGCAGTACTCCCATAGACAACGGCCATTGATAACGTTCGATGGGTTTGACAATTTGCCGGGCTTCATTGGCCTGCGCCTGCAGGGCGGAGAGCAGGTCGCGCACCACGCCGGCGGCGAGCGGCTGGGAACCGAGCCGGAGGTGGCGGCCGCGGGTGAGGCGGGCGATCTCGACGAGCACGGATTCCTCCAGGCGGGTGCGCACGACGTTGCCCTCGGCATCGCGCACGTACTCGCCGGCGCGCTCGGGATCCGGATCGGGGATGAGGGCGCCGCTCTCGGTGCCGACACCGACGGTGAGCACGAGGATGTTCTTCTTGGCGGCCTGCTCGGCGAGACCGCGCACCTCGGCATCGGGTTCGCCGCCGTCGCTGAACAGGATCAGGCCGTGGTTGCGCGCCGGGTTTTTCTCGAAGGTCTCGATGGCGAGGCGCAGGGCCCGGCCGATCTCGCTGCCGCCGCGCGGCACGGAGGTGAAGTCGAGCGAGTCGATGGCTTCGAGAATCGCCTCGTGATCGGTGGTGAGCGGCGCCTGCAGGTAGGCGTTGCCGGCGAAGGCGATCAGGCCGACGCGATCCGTCTTGAGCGCGCCCATGAGGTCCTGGGAGGCGAGCTTGGCGCGGGTGAGCCGGTTCGGCGTCAGGTCATCGGCCAGCATCGAGCGCGAGGTGTCGATGGCGAGGATGACGTTGCGGCCCGACTCGACCTGGGTCTGGCGGTCCTCGCCCCAGCGCGGGCCGGCGAGGGCGAGCAGGAAGCAGGCGAGGGCGAGCAACTGCAGGGTGAAGATCAGGCCGGCGCGCCAGGGCGAGACGCCGACGAGCAGGGCGGCGCGCAGGCGCGGCGCGGTGAGTTGGGCCACCGCCCGGCGCGCGCGCCAGCCGGCGCCGAAGCGCAGCAGGGCGAGCACGGGCAGGATCAGCAGCCAGAGCAGCAGGCGGGGTTCGGCAAAGCTGAGGTTCATGTGGCGACCGCCACCGGGGCGGCGTTGAGGACGGTAAGACGCAGGGTCAGGGCCAGGGCCAGCAGGGCGGCGGCGGCGAGCAACGGGAAGAAGAACATCTCGCGCGTTTCGACGATGCTGCGGCGCTTGATCTCGGTCTTCTCCAGCTGGTCGATGGTCGAGAAAATCTCCTGCAGGGCGTTGAGGTCCTGGGCCATGTAAAACTGGCCGCCGCCGATGCGCGCGACCTCCATGAGCGTGGCTTCGTCGAACTCCTGGCGACCGCTGGTGATGACGCGGCCGTTGGGCAGCGGGATCATGTGCACGCCGGGCGTGCCGATGGCGATCGTGTAGATCTTTTGTCCGAGCGTGGCCGCCAGCTTGGCGGCGTCCTGCGGATTGAGCTTGCCGCTGTTGTTGGCGCCGTCGGTGAGCAGGATGATGACCTTGCTCGGCACGCTCTCCTTGTCGAGGCGGCGCGAGGC
This sequence comes from uncultured Prosthecobacter sp., assembly GCA_947523045.1. Classification (GTDB taxonomy): domain Bacteria; phylum Verrucomicrobiota; class Verrucomicrobiia; order Verrucomicrobiales; family Verrucomicrobiaceae; genus Prosthecobacter. The sequence goes on along the minus strand of CANNUR010000147.1, from coordinate 1,883 downwards.
GGCGGCGATGCCCGAACCGATGGCGGTGCCGTCCTCCATGACGCCGGTCTGCACGCGGTCGAGGTTGGCCTCCAGCCACTCGTGGTCGAGGGTGAGCGGACAGGGCTGGTAGGGCGCGCCGGCGAAGGCGACGATGCCGATGCGGTCGCTCTTGCGGCCGCGGATGAAGTCGCGCATGACGCGCTTGGCGGCGATCAGGCGGTTGACCGGCCGGCCGTCGATGTAGAAGTCCTCGATGAGCATCGACAGCGAGACGTCGACGGTCAGGCAGATGGCGATGCCCTCGGTGTTGTCTTCATCATGGGAGATGACCTTCTGCGGTCGCGCCAGGGCAACGATGGCGGCGGCGAGGCTGAGCAGGACCAGACCGAAGACAAAACCGCCGCGGCGCGAGCGCGCCTTGAAGCCGGGCTGGCGGAAGAGGAAGGCGGTCGGGAACAGCACCGCCGGCGCGCTGCCGGGGCGACTGCGCCACCAGGCGAGCACGGGCAGCAGCAGCAGCGTCCACAGCCAGACCGGCTCCGCCCAGATGAAGTCCTTGAGGAAGGGAATGTTCACGGCCGGTCCTCCTCAAGGTGGGCGATGGCCTGGGCGGCAAGGCGCTCGGCTTCCTCGCGGCTGGCGGGGATCGGCGCGAAGGAGAGTCGATCCCAGAGCTCGGCGAGCGGCGCGTAGCGGTGCAGGCGCTGGGAGGTCGCCGGGATGGTGTTGCCGGCAAACAGTTCCTGGCTGGTGCGAAAGGGCGCGGGAATGTGGTAGCGCTCGAGGAAGTAGGCGCGCAGGGCGGCGGAGACCTGGGCCGAGGTCAGGCCCGGCTCCTGCGAGGCGGCGCGCGCCTGGATCTCGCGCAGGGTTTTCAGCGCCTTCTGGAACGGTCGCTTCGGCGGTACGGCGGCCGGGGCCGGCGGGCGCAGCAGCAGCCAGATCACCAGGCCGAGCAGGGCGGCGAGACCGAGGGCGCCGAGTACGATGAGGCCCGGTGGCAGGCCGGCGGGCGGCAACTCCACCGCCGGCAGTTCCGGGTGCGGCAGCGGTTGCAGGGGTGGGCCCTTGGGGGCGGCCTGCTGGGCGAGCAGCCAGGCGATCACTTGCGTCTCCTCCTTGCGCGAAAGTAGGCCTTCATCGCCGGCGCATAGTCCTCGTCGAGACGCACCTCGATGCGCTCGACGCCGTTCTTGCGCAGCAGTCGCGCCAATTCCTCGTCGCGGGCGGCGACCGCCTCGGCGTAGCGACGGCGCACGGCCGGGTCGCTGGTGTTGACGACAAGCTGGGCGCCGGTTTCCGGATCCTGCAGGCAGATGCGACCGGCATCGGGCAGTTCCTCCTCCTGCGGATCGCGCACCTCGGCGGCGACCACGTCATGCTTGGCGGCCAGCGGGCGCAGGCTGGCCTCCCAGGCGGCGTTGGGCGTGTGAAAATCGGAGACGATGACCACCAGGGCGCGGTGGGCGATGCGCTTGAGGGCGGTGTCGAGCGCGGGCGCCAGATCGGTGCCGCCGCTCTGCGGGCGGATCGTCAGGATGTCGCGCAGGAGGCGCAGGGCGTGGGCGCTGCCCTTGCGTGCCGGCAGGTAGTGCTCGACCCGGTCGCTGACCAGCAGCAGGCCGACCTTGTCCTGGTTCTGCACGGCGCTGAAGCCAAACACCGCGGCCACCTCGGCGGCGCGCTCGCGCTTGCTGTCCTCGACGCTGCCGAAGTCGCCCGAGGCGCTGACATCGACGACGAGCATGACGGTCAGCTCGCGCTCCTCGATGTACTTGCGCACGAAGGGTTCGTTCATGCGCGCGGTGACGTTCCAGTCGAGGAAGCGCACGTCGTCGCCGGCCTGGTACTCGCGGAAGTCATCGAACTCAATCCCCTGCCCCTTGAAACGCGAGTGATAC